>NZ_GL882767.1:11710-15950 GCF_000195655.1 Klebsiella sp. MS 92-3 | reverse complement strand
CCCCCCCCCCCCCCCCCCCCCCCCAATAAACACCGCGCCCGGAGGTCGACGGCTTGAGCTGCATCAGCCCGACGGCGCCGGATTTACTCACCACCGCAGGATTACCGCCCGACTCGATGGCGATGATCGCCGTGATCAGCTGCGGATCCACGCCCCAGGCGGCGCCGGCTTTTTCACTGATCGGCATCCACTGCATCGCCCGCTTCACCGGGACCTCGGGGTTCCACGGCGGGTTAGTGTAATCATGTTTCGAACTACAACCGGCCAGAAAAACGACTAAAATAAGCAACCATCTCAATTTCACACATCTATCCTTATCTACCCAAACGCCATCATGCTACAGAACGACGGCCGCGGTACATCTCCCGCCTGCCGACAACCTGAAGGATGACGGGTGCGGACTGAAGTTAGCCACCTGGAGATGACAATCGCCATTCCAGGCGGCATCATAACCCTTTCATTCATAGCAAGGAATTATCATGTCTCAGTTTTATCTGGTCGCGCCATCCGGGTATTGCATCAACCAGCAGGCGGCAGCCCGCGGCGTCGAGCGTCTGCAGCAGGCCGGACACGAGGTGGCCCACCAGCAGGTCATTCCCCGCCGGCAGCAGCGTTTCGCCGGGACTGAACATGAACGGCTGGCCGATATTAACCAGCTGGCCCAGTTGCCCGGCCGCAACCGGATCGTCCTCGCCGTGCGCGGCGGCTACGGCGCCAGTCGCCTGCTGCCGCATATCGACTGGCAGGGACTGGTTGCCCGCCAGCAGCGCGACCCGCTGCTGATTTGCGGCCACAGCGATTTCACCGCTATCCAGTCAGGCCTGCTGGCCATGGGCAACGTCATCACCTTCAGCGGGCCAATGCTCGCCGGCAACTTCGGCGCGGAGACCCTCGACCCGTTTACCGAGCACCATTTCTGGCAGGCGCTACGCCAGCCGGAATTCACCCTCGAATGGCCGGGCGAAGGGCCGAACTGCCGGGTGGAAGGCACCCTGTGGGGGGGAAATCTGGCGATGCTGACCTCGCTTATCGGCACGCCGTGGCTACCGGCAATCCGCGACGGCATCCTGGTGGTGGAGGATATCAACGAGCACCCGTTCCGCGTCGAGCGCATGCTGCTTCAGCTGTTGCACAGCGGCGTGCTGGCGGCGCAGAAAGCGGTGATCTTCGGCAGCTTCACCGGCAGCGCGCCGAACGACTATGACGCGGGATACGATTTGCCGCAGGTCTTTGATTATCTGCGCCAGCAGCTCCCCCTGCCGCTGATTAGCGGACTGGAGTTTGGCCACGAGCAGCGCACGGTGACCCTGCCGCTGGGCGCCCGCGCGCGCCTGGTGAATCAGGCGGCGGCCACCACCCTGACGATCGGCGGCCATCCGGTGCTGACAGAATAAATTTCCCGAACGCATAGGCGGATCCCCTGCGAATTGTTAAAATAGTGTCACTTTTAGCCATTTTTTCACGCCAGTCAGGGAGTACGTGAACATTGGACGCCGCTGCGGTCATTAGTCTGTTTATTCTGGGTTCTGTTTTAGTAACCTGCAGTATCTTATTGAGCTCCTTTTCTTCGCGCCTTGGCATCCCGATTCTGGTCATCTTTCTGGCCATCGGGATGCTGGCAGGCATTGACGGCATCGGCGGCATCCCCTTCGACAATTACCCCTTCGCCTATATGGTGAGTAACCTGGCGCTGGCGGTGATCCTGCTGGACGGCGGGATGCGCACCCAGGCCAGCTCCTTTCGCGTCGCGCTGTGGCCCGCGCTGTCGCTGGCGACGGTTGGGGTGCTGATCACCTCGGCGCTGACCGGGATGATGGCGGCCTGGTTGTTCAAGCTGGATCTGATCGAAGGCCTGCTGATCGGCGCCATTGTCGGCTCCACCGACGCCGCGGCGGTCTTCTCGCTGCTCGGCGGCAAGGGGCTCAACGAGCGCGTCGGCTCGACGCTGGAGATAGAGTCAGGCAGTAACGACCCGATGGCGGTCTTCCTGACCATCACCCTGATCGAAATGATCCAGCAGCACCAAACCGGCCTCAGCTGGATGTTCGCCGTGCATATCATTCAGCAGTTCGGCCTCGGGATCGCCATCGGCCTCGGCGGCGGCTACCTGCTGCTGCAGATGATTAACCGCATCGTGCTGCCCGCCGGCCTCTATCCGCTGCTGGCGCTGAGCGGCGGGATCATGATTTTTGCCGTCACCACCTCCCTCGACGGCAGCGGTATCCTCGCCGTCTATCTCTGCGGCTTTCTGCTGGGCAACCGGCCGATCCGCAACCGGCACGGCATCCTGCAGAACTTCGACGGCCTGGCGTGGCTGGCGCAGATCGCCATGTTCCTGGTGCTGGGCCTGCTGGTGACGCCCTCCGACCTGCTGCCGATCGCCATCCCGGCGCTGCTGCTGTCGATGTGGATGATATTCATTGCCCGGCCCCTGTCGGTGTTTGCCGGCCTGCTGCCGTTTCGCGGCTTTAACCTGCGCGAACGGGTGTTTATCAGCTGGGTTGGCCTGCGCGGCGCGGTACCCATTATTCTCGCGGTGTTCCCGATGATGGCCGGCCTGGACAACGCCCGCCTGTTCTTCAATGTCGCCTTCTTCGTGGTGCTGGTGTCGCTGCTGCTGCAGGGCACTTCGCTGTCGTGGGCGGCGAAAAAAGCCAAAGTGGTGGTGCCGCCCATCAGCTGGCCCATCTCCCGCGTCGGGCTGGATATTCACCCGGAAAACCCGTGGGAGCAGTTTGTCTACCAGCTGGGGGCCGATAAATGGTGCATCGGCGCGGCGCTGCGCGACTTGCACATGCCACCGGAGACGCGGATTGCCGCGCTGTTTCGCAACAATGTCCTGCTGCACCCCACCGGCAGCACCCGCCTGCGGGAAGGCGATATCCTGTGCGTTATTGGTCGGGAGCACGACCTGCCGGCGCTGGGCAAAATGTTCAGCCAGTCGCCGCCGGTGGCGCTCGATCAGCGCTTTTTCGGCGACTTCATTCTTGATGCTGAGGCCCGCTTCGCCGATGTGGCGCAAATCTACGGTCTCGACGGCGGTGAGGAGTTCCGCGAGCATCAGCAGTCGCTCGGGGAAGTGGTGCAGCAGCTGTTGGGCGCCGCGCCGGTGGTGGGCGACCAGGTGGAGTTCGCCGGGATGGTGTGGACGGTAGCTGAAAAAGAGAACGATCACGTGCTGAAGGTTGGGGTGCGGGTCGCGGAAGACGAGGCGGAGTGATCCGCCCCGGAATAGGTTACAGGGTCACAACTGGCACCCGCGGCGCCAGGGCGCACATCAGCTCATAGCCGACGGTGCCGCTGCTGGCCGCCACGTCGTCGATTTTAATCTCTTTGCCCCACAGCTCGACCGGCGCGCCGATCCCGGCCTGCGGACAAGGCGTTAAATCGACCGCCAGCATATCCATCGATACGCGTCCCACGGTAGTGGTGCGTACGCCATCCACCAGCACCGGCGTGCCGCTCGGCGCCACTCGCGGGTAGCCGTCGGCATAGCCGCAGGCGACGATGCCGATCCGCTGCTCCTGGGTGGTGCGGTACAGGCCGCCATAGCCAATCGCCTCGCCGGGACGCAGGTTCTGCACGCCGATGATCTCGCTGCGCAGCGTCATCACCGGCTTCAGCCCGGTGTTGGCGATGTCCTGCCACTGCCCGGAAGGCGACGCGCCATACAGCACGATGCCTGGACGAACCCAGTCAAAATGCGCTTCCGGATGCCAGAGGGTCGCCGCCGAGTTGGCCAGCGAGCGCGGGCAATCCAGCCCCTCCGCCGCCTGTTCGATACGGCGCATCGGCTCGACAATTCCCTGCGGGTTCTCCGCCTCCGCGAAGTGCGACATCAGCGTCATCTCGCCGACGTTGCTTATCGCCCGCAGCTGCTGCCAGACGGTGTGGACCCGCTCAGGCATAAAGCCCAGCCGGTTCATGCCGCTGTTCACCTTGAGATAGATATCCAGCGGCGCGCGCAGCTTCGCCTGCTGCAGGGCCTTAATCTGCCAGTTGCTGTGGACGCTGGTGGTTAAACGATATTGATCCAGCACCGCCAGCTCATCGGCATGGAAGAAGCCCTCCAGCAGCAGGATCGGGCCTTTCCAGCCCTGCTCGCGCAGCAGGATCGCCTCTTCCAGGTTGAGCAAGGCGAAACCATCCGCCGCGCTTAACGCACTCCATACGCGCGCCACGCCGTGGCCGTAGGCGTTGGCCTTGACCACCGCCCACAGGCGCGACCCGGGGGCCGCGC
>NZ_GL882767.1:0-11638 GCF_000195655.1 Klebsiella sp. MS 92-3 | reverse complement strand
CCCACAGGCGCGACCCGGGGGCCGCGCGACGCACTATCTGTAAATTCTGCCGCAAGGCCAGCAGGTCGATGCTGGCCACTACCGGACGGGTCATGCAAGCTCCTTAGTTGTGTGCGCCGTGCAGGTGCTGCGGGCGCGCCGGGGTAAAACCGGGGCTGTAGCGGGCAACCGCCAGATCGTCGTAAGGGATCGCCGGCGTGCGGCCGGAGATCAGATCGCTGATAAGCTGCCCGGAGCCGCAGGCCATGGTCCAGCCAAGCGTGCCGTGGCCGGTGTTGAGCCACAGATTTTTATACGCTGTGCGGCCGACCACCGGCGTGCCGTCCGGCGTCATCGGCCGCAGGCCCGTCCAGAAAGTCGCCTGCTCCACGTGGCCGCCGCGCGGGAACAGATCGCGCACCACCATCTCCAGGGTTTCGCGACGCGGCTGCAGCAGCGCTTTGTTAAAACCGAC
Source organism: Klebsiella sp. MS 92-3 (assembly GCF_000195655.1). Lineage (NCBI taxonomy): Bacteria > Pseudomonadati > Pseudomonadota > Gammaproteobacteria > Enterobacterales > Enterobacteriaceae > Klebsiella > Klebsiella sp. MS 92-3. The sequence continues at coordinate 11,184 of NZ_GL882767.1, read as the reverse complement.
GATCTCCGCCATGCCGCCGACCCGAATGCGCTGATCGAAGCGGGTGATGGCGATTTTGTAAGTCTCATCAAGGATAGTTGAAACCGGCGCGCCGTCCTCCTGAGCGATCGGAATAGTCAATGAGTAGCCTTTCAGCGGGTAGACCGGTATATCCACCAGCCCTTTAAGCATCGCCGTCGAGTAGGAGCCGAAGGCCATCACATAGGCGTCGCCCTTGATAATCTCATCGCCGCATTTCACCCCGGCAATGCGATCGCCCTCGTGCAGCAGCGCATCCACTGCGGTGTTGAAGCGGAAGGTCACGCCGGCCTGTTCCGCCATCGCCGCCAGACGGGTGGTAAACAGCTGGCAGTCGCCGGTTTCATCATTTGGCAGACGCAGGCCGCCGGTCAGTTTGTGGCTGACCTCCGCCAGCGCCGGCTCCACCTCCGCCAACCGCTTCGCTTCCAGCAGCTGATACGGCACGCCGGCGTCCTCCAGCACCGCGATGTCGCGGGTGGCATTTTCATACTGTTTGGCGGTACGGAACAGCTGCAGCGTCCCGCCCTGGCGCCCTTCATACTGAATGCCGGTGGTGTCGCGCAGCGCCTTCAGGCAGTCGCGGCTGTACTCCGCCAGGCGCACCATACGGCCTTTGTTCTCCATATAGTGGCGGGTGTCGCAGTTGCGCAGCATCTGCCACATCCACTTCAACTGGAACGAGGTGCCGTCAAGACCGATCGCCAGCGGCGCATGGCGCTGAAACATCCATTTGATCGCCTTCAGCGGCACCCCCGGCGCCGCCCAGGGCGCCGCATAGCCGGGAGAAATCTGCCCGGCGTTGGCCGCGCTGGTCTCCTCTGCCGGACCGGGCTGACGGTCGATGACCGTCACGTCATGACCCGCCTGACTCAAATACCACGCGCTGGCTACCCCAACCACCCCACTTCCCAGTATGACGACACGCATAGCGACTCCGTAACAGTTAAAGAACAATCATCTAATTACAAATTGATAACTCAGTTGAAAATATTATTCAACATACGCTTTATTTATGGTGACTTAACTCACAGCAAACCGCACCAGCCCTGCGCTGTGAGATTTACGATCTCATGCTGCGCTTTATTTTTACCCAGCATTAAATTCTGCAAACAAGGCAAAAAAACGGCTTTGAGATGGGGAAATCGCGAAGAAAAGCGATTGGCGTACAGCACAGTTTGCTGCACCGTGTTCTATGCTTGTTTAGAGGTTTTCCGTTCAGAGAAAACCAACAACAACGAGGGCGCGCTAATGGCTACGATTGACTCCATGAACAGGGACACCACCCGTTTAAGCGATGGACCCGACTGGACGTTCGAGTTACTGGAAACCTACCTGGCCGAAGTGGACCGGGTCGCCAAGCTCTATCGTCTTGACACCTACCCGCACCAGATCGAAGTCATTACTTCCGAGCAGATGATGGACGCCTACTCCAGCGTCGGCATGCCCATCAACTATCCGCACTGGTCGTTTGGCAAAAAATTTATTGAGACCGAGCAGGCCTATAAGCACGGTCAGCAGGGTCTGGCGTATGAGATAGTCATCAACTCCAACCCCTGTATCGCCTACCTGATGGAGGAAAACACCATCACCATGCAGGCGCTGGTGATGGCCCATGCCTGCTACGGGCATAACTCGTTTTTTAAAAATAACTATCTGTTTCGCAGCTGGACCGACGCCAGCTCGATCATCGACTATCTGATCTTTGCCCGTAAGTACATCACCGAGTGCGAAGAGCGCTATGGCGTCGACGAAGTAGAGAAACTGCTCGACTCCTGCCACGCGCTGATGAACTACGGCGTCGACCGCTATAAACGTCCGCAAAAAATCTCTCTGCAGGAGGAGAAAGCGCGGCAGAAAAGCCGGGAAGAGTATCTGCAAAGCCAGGTGAATATGCTGTGGCGCACCCTGCCGAAGCGCGAAGAGGAAAAAGCGATTGAATCCGCTCGTCGCTACCCTTCCGAACCGCAGGAGAACCTGCTGTACTTTATGGAGAAGAACGCCCCGCTGCTCGAACCGTGGCAGCGCGAGATCCTGCGCATCGTGCGTAAAGTCAGTCAGTATTTCTACCCGCAGAAACAGACCCAGGTGATGAACGAGGGGTGGGCCACCTTCTGGCACTACACCATCCTCAACCATCTCTACGATGAAGGGAAAGTGACTGAGCGCTTTATGCTGGAGTTTCTCCACAGCCATACCAACGTGGTGTTCCAGCCGCCGTACAACAGTCCGTGGTACAGCGGGATTAACCCCTACGCGCTGGGCTTCGCCATGTTCCAGGACATCAAGCGCATCTGTCAGTCGCCCACGGAAGAGGATAAGTACTGGTTCCCCGATATCGCCGGTTCTGACTGGCTGGAAACGCTGCATTTCGCCATGCGCGACTTTAAGGATGAAAGCTTTATCAGTCAGTTCCTGTCGCCGAAGATCATGCGCGATTTCCGCTTCTTTACCGTGCTCGACGACGATCACAACAATTATCTGGAGATCTCGGCGATTCACAACGAAGAGGGTTATCGCGAGATCCGCAATAAGCTCTCCGCGCAGTATAACCTCAGCAATCTTGAGCCGAACATCCAGGTGTGGAACGTTGACCTGCGCGGCGACCGATCGCTGACCTTGCGCTATGTGCCGCACAACCGCGTCCCGCTGGACAAAGGCCGGCGCGAAGTGCTGAAGCATGTGCATCGTCTGTGGGGGTTCGATGTGCTGCTGGAGCAGCAGAACGCCGACGGCAGCATTGAGCTGTTGGACCGCTGCCCGGCGCGGCCGAACGTGCTATAGCATTGCGGGGCGAGTAAAATAACAAAGGGGGCCATTGGCCCCCTTGTTCTGTATATCGATCGCGAAAAGCCCGCTTAACGCATATTCATGGCTAAATCACCGGGCAGCGATTTCTGCATCCGGTGCCAGATCTCGCCGCTGTCATGGCCGTAGCGACGAACCAGCTCGTAAACCTGGTCATGCAGGCCAGCCTCACACACTTTCGCCAGCTGATGATAGAAACCGAGCGCCAGGCTGCGCGCTTCCGGGCTGGAGAAATAGTGGCGGCCGATGCGGGTATACAACCCCTTCATGCCGTTGAGGATCAGACCGTAGATCGGGTTGCCGGAGGCAAACGCCAGACCACGGAAAATATTATAATCAAGCTCGGCGAAGGCGTCGGCGTGATCCTCCACCTCCCGGGCGCTGTCCAGGACCGCCAGCGCTTTATCCGGATGCTGGCGAAACGCGGTGCGGATAAAAATCGTGGAAATGTTGGTGCGCACGGAGAGCAGATTATCAATCAGCTGCGGTACGCTGTCGTGATCGAGGCGCGCCAGCGTTTCGAGGATATTCAGGCCGGAGGTTTCCCAAAAGTTATTCACTTTAGTGGGCTTACCATGCTGAATGGTCAGCCAGCCGTCACGGGCCAGACGCTGCAATACTTCGCGCAGGGTTGTGCGGGTGACACCGATCAGCTCAGAAAGCTCGCGTTCAGCGGGGAGAATCGATCCGGGAGGGAAGCGGTTATTCCAGATACTCTCAATGATGTACTCTTCCGCGAAACCCGCAGGGCTCTGCGCCTTAATGACCATAGTAAGATTTCCATTACACAGCGTTACAATTGCACTCATCATACCAGAGCCGCTATAGCGCAGATAGCATGGCAAGTGAATTAAAAAGGGATCGCCGTTTCATTTTCCGCTTTTACTTTGCGCTTTTCCTTATCTTCACAAACCGCCAGCGCGGCGCGAAGAAAGTTGCTTCTCATTTTGCTCAACTGGTACTCTTGCCAATCGTTATGCACAAAACCATGCACTCATTGACGGGGAAGGATTCTGTCGTGGAAATTTCTTATGGCCGCGCGCTGTGGCGCAATTTTCTTGGCCAGTCGCCGGACTGGTACAAGCTGGCATTAATCATTTTCTTAATAGTAAATCCGCTGGTGTTCGCCGTGGCGCCGTTTGTCGCCGGCTGGCTGCTGGTGGTCGAGTTTATCTTTACCCTCGCCATGGCGCTGAAGTGCTATCCGCTGCTGCCGGGTGGTCTGCTGGCTATCGAGGCGCTGCTGATCGGCATGACCAGCCCGGCGCACGTGCGGGAAGAGATCGCCGGCAATCTGGAGGTGCTGCTCCTGCTGATGTTCATGGTGGCGGGTATCTACTTTATGAAACAGCTTTTGCTGTTCGTGTTTACGCGCCTGCTGCTGGGGATCCGCAGCAAAATGCTGCTATCGCTGGCCTTCTGCCTGGCGGCAGCCTTCCTCTCGGCCTTTCTCGATGCGCTGACGGTGGTGGCGGTAGTGATCAGCGTCGCCGTCGGGTTCTACGGCATCTATCACCGCGTCGCCTCGGCGCGCCCGGACGATAGCGACCTGCTCGATGACAGCCATATCGAGCAGCACTACCGCGAGGTGCTGGAGCAGTTCCGCGGCTTTCTGCGCAGCCTGATGATGCACGCCGGCGTCGGGACCGCGCTCGGCGGCGTCATGACCATGGTCGGCGAGCCGCAAAACCTGATTATCGCCAAAGCCGCGGGCTGGCATTTTGGCGAGTTCTTTCTTCGCATGGCGCCCGTGACCCTGCCGGTGATGGTCTGCGGTCTGTTAACCTGTCTGCTGGTCGAAAAGTATCGCCTGTTTGGCTACGGCGAACCGCTACCGCCGACGGTGCGCAAGGTGCTGCAGGAGTTTGACGATCGCAGCCGCGCCCAGCGCAGCCGTCAGGAGCGACTGCGGCTGATTGCCCAGGCGCTCATTGGCGTTTGGCTGATCGTGGCCCTGGCTTTTCACCTGGCTGAGGTCGGCCTGATTGGCCTGTCGGTGATCATCCTCGCCACCACCTTTACCGGCGTTACCGATGAGCACGCCATTGGCAAGGCGTTCACCGAGGCGCTGCCCTTTACCGCGCTGCTGACGGTCTTCTTCTCCATCGTCGCGGTTATCATCGATCAGCAGCTGTTCACGCCGGTGATCGAGTTTGTCCTGCAGGCCTCGCCGCACGCGCAGCTGTCGCTGTTTTATCTGTTCAACGGCCTGCTGTCGTCCATTTCGGATAACGTGTTTGTCGGCACGGTCTACATCAACGAAGCGAAAGCGGCGCTCGAACATGGCGCCATCAGCCTGCCCCAGTTTGAGATGCTGGCGGTAGCGATCAACACCGGCACCAACCTGCCCTCGGTGGCCACCCCGAACGGCCAGGCGGCGTTTCTCTTCCTGCTGACTTCCGCCCTGGCGCCGCTTATTAGGCTCTCCTATGGCCGTATGGTGTGGATGGCGCTGCCCTACACCATCGTACTGACGCTGGTCGGCCTGTTATGCGTCGAGTTCACCCTGATGCCAGTCACCGACTGGCTGCTGGCGCACGGCTGGCTGGTGACGCCCAGCCTGCCCTGAGTCAGTTTTTGCCCGGGTTCGCCCGGGCGCATCAATAACCCGTTACGGAATATTTTCCGCCGCGCCTCTGGCGTCGGTTCGGTTTTCGTTTACACTGCCATGATTTAGCATCTTCCAGGGAAATGATTATGTTGCAATATTTAAACCAGTGCTCAAGAGGACGCGGTGCCTGGCTCCTGATGGCGTTGACCGCTTTTATTCTCGAACTTGTCGCGCTGTGGTTCCAGCACGTGATGCTGCTGCAGCCGTGTGTCATGTGTATTTACGAACGCTGCGCGCTGTTCGGCATCATGGGCGCGGGACTGGTGGGCGCTATCGCCCCCAAAACGCCGCTGCGCTATGTCGCCATGGCAATCTGGTTGTACAGCGCGATACGCGGACTACAGCTGGCGTGGGAGCATACGATGATCCAGCTGCACCCTTCACCGTTCCAGACCTGCGATTTCGCCGCCCGCTTCCCAACCTGGCTGCCGCTGGATAAATGGCTGCCGCAGGTTTTCGTTGCGTCCGGAGACTGTTCAGTACGTCAGTGGCAGTTCCTGTCGCTGGAGATGCCGCAATGGCTGGTGGGGATTTTCGCCGCCTATCTGCTGGTCGCTATTCTGGTGATCGTTGCCCAGCCTTTCAAAGCGAAAAAACGCGATCTGTTTGGTCGTTAAGCCGCGGCGAGTACAGCCCACAATGAAACGCCCTGCGGGGCGTTTTTTTATGCCTCCTGCGCATCGCTGAATCGTTTCATGTCTATGGTTGACCACAGCTGCCAAAAAGTGCATATTAAATACATCTTTTAAAACCCCACAGGAGCTCACATGTCATCTTTACTGATCCCCGCAGACTGGAAAGTTAAACGCTCCACCCCATTCTTTACCAAAGAGAATGTCCCTGCCGCCCTGCTGAGCCACCACAACACCGCGGCTGGCGTCTTCGGCCAGCTGTGCGTCATGGAGGGCACGGTCACCTATTACGGTTTTGCCAATGAACAAGCGACGGAGCCGGAGAAAAAAGTCGTGATTCATGCCGGGCAGTTTGCTACCAGTCCGCCGCAGTACTGGCACCGCGTCGAACTCAGTGACGACGCCCGCTTCAATATTCACTTCTGGGTGGCGGAAGAAACCGACGGTGAAAACGGGCTGTTCCACGCGAAGAAAGCGTGACGGCGCTTAGCGCGCCCTGTCAGGCAGATTAAGGATATGGTCCTGCCAGTCGACCACCGTGGACTCAGGCACCGCAATATGGCGAACGGAGATGCGTTCGCCGTGCATCGCCGCTTTTGAGCCAGTCAGCAGCGGGTGCCAGGCCGGCAGAGGCTTGCCTTCCGCCAGCAGGCGATAGGCACAGGTCGGCGGCAGCCATTCGAAGGTCGGCAGATTTTCGCGGGTAAGCTTGATGCAGTCCGGCTCATACTCAAAGCGACGCGCGTAGTTACGACACTGGCAGGTTTTGATATTGAGCTGACGACAGGCGACGTTGGTGAAGTAGATCTCGTCAGTGTCTTCATCCATCAGCTTGTGCAGGCAGCACTGGCCGCAGCCGTCACACAACGATTCCCACTCCGCGTCGCTCATGTCATCCAGTGTTTTTTGTTGCCAGAAAGGTTGTTCGCTCATCGGAGTGTCCGTCGTTGCCAGTTAAGGGTGCACCTTATAACCAGTCTGGCACGCCGATGCAAGTTTTGCCGCCCCAAAAGGCGGCAAATAGCGCTTACAGCACGCGGGTAGTGAGCGCCAGGCCGTTGAAGCCGACCTCCAGCTCGTCACCGCTGTGCAGCGGCCCCACGCCTTCCGGGGTGCCGGTGAGGATCACATCCCCGGCTTTGAGGGTAAAGAAGCGCGACATATAGGCGATCAGCGGCACAATCCTATGGATCATGTCGGCAGTGGTGCCCTGCTGGCGCACTTCGCCATTAATCTTCAGGCTTAACGACGTATTCTGCGGGTCGCCGTGGAACTCAGCGGCCGGGATAAAGCCGGAGATCGGACAGGCGTTATCGAAGCCTTTGGCCTTCTCCCAGGGTTGTCCCGCTTTTTTCATTTTCGCCTGCAGGTCGCGCAGCGTGAGATCCAGCGCGACACCATAGCCGGCAATCCCTTTCAGCACATGCTCTTCCGTCGCCTGACGCAGCGTGCTGCCGATAAGCACCGCCAGCTCGACTTCGTGATGCACCGAGCCCAGCCCCTCAGGAAGCACCAACGGCTGACGAAGATCGCACAGCGCAGTCTCAGGTTTAATAAACAGCACCGGCTCTTCCGGCGTCGCACTGCCCATTTCCTTGATGTGTTTCGCATAATTACTGCCGACGCACACTACTTTGCTTACTGGATAATCCAGAAGCGCACCCTGCCAGTTATGATGTTGGTACATTATTTTCCCTCGTGGGTTAATCGGATTGTTTCCCCTGTTCCGCCAGGTGTTTCTTTAGTAGATTTTCAGACGGCGGAGGCAGTTGCAGGTAATAGCCCTGTTCGCTTAACGCCTGTTTCACTTTTTCCAGATCGGCGTTAACCAGTTTTTTGCGCCCATCCAGCGGCAGCAGCATCGCCATTTGCGGCGTGCCAAAGCTGCGCATTAGCTCGTCAGGAACGCGCGAGAAATCGTCCTTTTTTTCGACGTATAAATAGGTTTGTTCACGTTTAGTACTTCGATAGATCACACAAAACATAGTTTTACTCGGAATTAGACCCGTGGTCACTTGCCTCAATATATGAGTGACTATAACATGCCTTTTAGTCTTCGGAATATCACCGCACTTCGGCGGTTGATAAACAGCAAATTGAGTAAGGCCAGGATGTCAAATACGCCAATCGAACTTAAAGGCAGTAGCTTCACGTTATCTGTCGTTCATTTGCACGATGCAAATCCCGAGGTTATTCGTCAGGCGTTAGAAGACAAAATCGCCCAGGCTCCCGCCTTTTTACGTCATGCTCCGGTGGTGGTGAATATCGCCAGCATTGAGGAGGAGGTAGAATGGCGCGCCATCAACGAGGCTATCGCCGCGACCGGTTTACGTATTATGGGCGTTAGCGGATGCAAAATTCCGCGCCTGAAAACCGAAATCGACCGCGCCGGCATCCCGTTATTAACCGAAGGGAAAGAAAAAGCCTCTCGTCCGGCACCGTCCGAACCCACCCCGCCGCCGCCAGTTGCTAGTCAGATCACAAAAACGCGTTTGATTGATCAGCCGGTACGTTCCGGTCAGCGCATTTATGCGCCACACTGTGATCTTATTGTTACAAATCATGTGAGTGCCGGTGCGGAACTTATCGCTGACGGAAATATCCATGTATATGGCATGATGCGAGGACGCGCGCTGGCAGGCGCCGGTGGCGACAGAGACGCCCAGATATTTTGTACCCACCTTGCGGCGGAGCTGGTCTCCATCGCCGGGGAATATTGGCTGAGCGATAACATCCCGGCCGAATTTTATGGCAAAGCGGCGCGCCTGCGTTTAGGTGAAAGCGCTTTGGCAATTCAACCGTTAAATTAATCCCTTTTTAACAAGGAATTTCTATGGCACGCATTATTGTTGTGACTTCGGGTAAAGGGGGCGTTGGCAAGACCACCTCCAGCGCGGCCATCGCTACAGGTTTGGCCCAGAAGGGAAAGAAAACCGTCGTTATCGACTTCGACATCGGCCTGCGTAACCTCGACCTGATTATGGGCTGCGAACGTCGCGTCGTTTATGATTTCGTCAACGTCATTCAGGGCGATGCCACACTGAACCAGGCGCTGATTAAAGATAAGCGCACGGAAAATCTCTACATTCTCCCGGCTTCCCAGACCCGGGATAAAGACGCTCTGACTCGCGAAGGCGTCGACAAGGTTCTCGAAGAACTGAAGAAAATGGAATTCGATTTCATCGTCTGTGATTCCCCGGCAGGCATTGAAACCGGTGCGCTGATGGCGCTTTACTTTGCTGATGAAGCCATCATCACCACTAACCCGGAAGTCTCCTCCGTTCGCGACTCCGACCGTATCCTTGGCATTCTCGCCTCTAAATCCCGCCGCGCGGAAAATGGCGAAGAGCCAATCAAAGAACATCTGCTGCTGACCCGCTACAATCCAGGCCGCGTTAATAAAGGCGATATGCTGAGCATGGAAGACGTGCTGGAAATTCTGCGCATCAACCTGGTAGGCGTGATCCCGGAAGACCAGTCAGTCCTGCGCGCATCCAACCAGGGTGAGCCGGTGATCCTCGATGCCGCCTCGGACGCAGGCAAAGCCTATGCCGATACCGTTGAACGTCTGCTCGGAGAAGAACGCCCTTTCCGCTTCATTGAAGAAGAGAAGAAAGGATTCCTCAAACGCCTGTTCGGAGGATAAATTATGGCTTTACTCGACTTTTTTCTCTCGCGAAAAAAGAACACGGCTAATATTGCGAAAGAACGCCTGCAAATCATCGTCGCCGAGCGCCGCCGCGGAGACGCGGAGCCGCATTACCTGCCGCAGTTACGCAAAGATATCCTGGAAGTGATCTGTAAATACGTACAGATCGACCCGGAGATGGTCAGCGTGCAGCTGGAGCAGCGGGACGGGGATATATCCATTCTTGAGCTGAACGTGACCCTACCCGAAACGGAAGAGTCGAAATCCTGACCTGTCGCGCTATCGCGAAAAAAAACCGGCTACGCCACGCGCCGCCGGTTTTTTAATGGTCTGAACCTGGCCGCGAACTAGCGCGGATAGTCGTTTAACAGCGTCTTCAGCCGCTCGGCCATCAGCTCCCCGCGCCAACCGGAAATCAGCTCAGGTTCACCGGCTTGCGTTTTCAGCTGCCAGTGCCAGTTCAGCAGCTGGTTGATCTGCCGACGCGACGCCAGCAGCTCCGCGCTTACGCCCTTCTCCGTGCTCACTTCCTGCACCAGCGCTTTAATATCTTTAAAGGCTTTGCGGTAGCCCGGCATGTCGATCAGGTTCTGCAGCGGCGCCGGCAGGGCCGACTCCGGCAGCGCCTGCGCTTTTTCGACCAGGCTAATCAGCGTTTTGCCGTGGAAGCGAATTTCGCTACCGGACAACCCGAGGCTGTCGAGCTCGCCCAGGCTGGTGGGCATATAGCGCGCCACGCTCCACAGATGCTCTTCCCGCACCACAAAGTTTACCGCCAGGTCGCGCTCGCGCGCTTTGCGCAGGCGCCACTCCGCCAACAGCTGCAGACAACCCAGCTGGCGGGTACGCAGCTGCCAGGCGTTGCCGATATCGCGCCAGGCCTCGGCCGGGTCGACCACCTCCTGACGACGCTGCTGCATCACGCGGCACTCGTCGAGCGCCGCCGGCAGCCAGCCAGCGCGATCGGTCTCCGCCATTAACTGGCTGGCAATCGGCAGCAGATACCAGACGTCGGCCGCGGCATATTCACACTGACGCTCAGTCAGCGGGCGCGCCAGCCAGTCGGTGCGGGATTCGCTTTTATCCAGCGCTACCCCGGAATACTCTTCCACCATCGAGGCGAAGCCCCAGGACATTGGGCGGCCGCAGAAGGCCGCCAGGATCTGGGTGTCAATCAGCGGCTGCGGCATCAGGTTAAATGCATTAAGGAAGACTTCTAAATCTTCGCTGCCGGCATGCAGGTATTTAGTCACATCCTGGTTGAGCAGCAGGTCGCGCATCGGCGCCCAGTCGTTAATCGTCAAGGGATCGATCAGAGAGACCTGCTGGCCGTCGAACAGCTGCAGCAGGCCCAGCTGCGGGTAATAGGTGCGGGTGCGGACAAATTCCGTATCCAGAGCGACGGCGGAGGCCGTGCTTGCCGCTTCGCAGACAGCGCGCAGGCCATCGTCGGTGGTGATCATCTG
>NZ_GL882766.1:1534-26678 GCF_000195655.1 Klebsiella sp. MS 92-3 | reverse complement strand
GATAACGGACATTTCAATTGAGCCTTGACAAATGTCGTACTAGTTAAGTTGTGACGTCTGGGCATGGATAAGTCCCCATCAAAGGATTCTGATGACGGATCATGCAGCGGCATTTTTACTTTAGATGAAGTCAACCGACTCAAAATCATTCAAGACGTTGTTGACCGGCGGCTGACTACTCCGATGGCCGCGCAGCGTCTGGGTATTTCCGACCGCCAGTGCCGACGCCTTTTGTTGCGTTACCATGAATCTGGCCCGCCTGGTATGGCTAACCGCCGTCGTGAAAAACCCAGCAATAACCAGCTGCCTGATGGCCTTGCACAGTACGCGCTCAGTATTATCCGCGAGCGCTATACCGACTTTGGGCCGACGCTGGCGTGTGAGAATCTCGCAGAACTGCACGATGTTCACCTGTCCAAAGAGATTGTCCGTTCACTCATGGTCAAAGCCGGTCGCTGGCTCCCTCGCAAACAACGTGCGCCGAAAATTCAGTAGCCACGTTATCGCCGGGCTTGCTGCGGCGAACTGATCCAGATTGTTGGCTGCGACCATCACTGGTTCGAAAACCTTGCGCCCGCCTGTACCGCACTGGTCTACACCGATGATGCAACAAGCCGTCTGATGCAGCTTCGATTTGTGAAATCGGAATTGACCTTCACCTATTTTGAGGCCACCAGGGGCTATCTGGAAAAGCATGGCAAACCACTGGCATTGTACAGTGACAAAGCCAGCGTCTTCAGAATCAACAATAAAAACGCAACCGGTGGTGACGGCTATACCCAGTTTGGCCGTGCGATGCATGAGCTGAATATCCAGACTATCTGCGCCAATACCAGCTCAGCCAAAGGCCGCGTGGAACGTGCCCATCTGACGCTTCTGGATCGCCTGGTAAAGGAGCTCCGTCTCAAGGGAATTTCTTCTGTGGATGCAGCCAATGATTTTGCTGATGAGTTTATGGCTGATTACAACCGGCGCTTTGCGAAAGCGCCCCGGCATGACTTTGATGTTCACCGGCCACTTGAAACTGACGATGACCTGGCAGCGTTTTTCACATGGCGGGAACCGCGCCGTGTTTCAAAATCCCTGACGGTGCAGTATGACAAAGTGCTTTATCTGATTGAATATAATGAGTTAAGCCGCAGGGCTATCGGGAAATATATCGAGGTCTGGCACTACCCGGATGGTCATAAAGAACTCCGCCTTAATGACGCTGTTCTTCCCTACTTTAAAATGCTGAAGAAACATCAGCGTCTATGCATCTGCATGCCCTGATAATCGTTATAAATGAAGGGCTGCGTCAGAGAATGTGAAGTCCTCAGTGCAGCCCTGGTACATTATTCCTCGAGTGATTTACCGTTGGTCGCAATGAGTTTCTGATACCAGTAGTAGCTTTTCTTGCAGAAACGCCTGCCGTCACCACGCCCCAGATCGTCAAGATTGACGTAAACCAGACCATAACGTTTTGACATCTGGTTTGACGAGCAGCTGATAATGTCGAGCGGAGACCACATGTAGTAGCCCAGCACCTCCACGCCATCGGCAATGGCTTCACCGACAGAGCGGATATGATCCCTGAAGAAGGCTATACGGTAATCATCCTCTACGGTCTCGTTAACTAGCTCATCAAAGCAGCCAATGCCGTTCTCGGTGATCATGATGGGCTTTTGCCACCGATCCCAGAAGAAGTTCAGTACATAACGAAGCCCTACCGGATCAATTGCCCAGCCCCAGGGGGTTTGCGATAACAGCGGGTTACGCTTGTTATTTCCCCTGAACTGATGCGCAATTTCAGCATTGCTGACATAGGTTGTGTAATAAGAAAACGTCATGAAATCTGCCGTATTCTTCAGGAGAGCTTTATCCTCATCCGTGATGCTGAGAACGATGTTTTTCTCTTTGAAGAACCGTTTGATATAGCCGGGATATTCACCACGCAGAAGCACATCCGCGAAGTAGATTTCATACTGGTTTTTCTGCCATGTGGCAAAGTTGTCTTCCGGACTTGTCGTTTCAGGGTAGGCAAAATCGGTATACAGCATCATGCCGATCTTAATATCTCCGCCCAGGGAGGCTGCATATTTTTTTACCATAGCCGAAGCCACCAGTTCGTGGTGAACGCCCTGATATTTATCCTGTTCCAGATAGGTGCCTTCGTCCTCGAAAATGCCCAGATGATTGAAGGACTCGTAGCGAATGAGGTTAATCTGGTTAAAAGGGATCCAGTACTTAACGCGATCGTGATAGCGATCGAGGCAAGTGCGGGCAAAGTTAAAATAAAAATCGATTAACTGACGGTTCTTCCAGCCATTATATTTCAGCGCGAGGTTCAGGGGCATCTCATAATGGGCGAGCGTAATCATCGGCTCCATGCCATTTTTGATTATTTCGTCTATCAGCTCATCGTAAAATTTCAGGCCCGCTTCGTTAGGTGCCTTGTTATCCCCGTCAGGAAAAATACGCGCCCAGCTGATTGAGGTACGGAAGGTCTTCAGACCGGCGGCCTTAAGTAGCGCCAGATCTTCACGGAAGGTGTGGTAAAAATCGATACCCGTTCTTTTAGGAAACACGCCGTCTTTATCATCCTGTGCCTGAACAGCATAGTCCCGGGTGAGCTCGATATTATACATCTTGCGCATGTCTTCATTGAAAACATATTCATTGATATCGGCAACGCTGATACCTTTACCATCAAGATTCCAGGCCCCCTCAGCCTGGTTGGCCGCGATAGCGCCGCCCCAGAGGAAGTTCTCAGGAAAATTCAGTGTTTCGTTACTCATGTTCTCTCCCATTTTTAAAACCGGCTCTTGTAACCAAAAATAACCGGTAAAACTGCGCCAGTAATTAAAGTGGCGAATAGACCCACGCTGTAGATCAGCATGTTACTTGCGGTCGGGATGGAAAGCAGACTCGCAAAAACAAGGTTATTAATCGTGATGTTATAGCCCCCCACAATTCCTCCGCCGACCGCACCGGCAATAATGATGTAATAAATCGTGCGGCGGTTAGGGATGATGAGGCCGTATAAGATAGGCTCAGTCACACCGCTGATTAATGAAGGGAAGAAGGCACTGCTGGCAAGTTGTCGTGTGCCTGTATCACGCGTTCTGATGAGGATCCCCAGAGCCACGCCCATCTGAGCGATGGCTGACATACCGCCAATGGCATAGATAGGATCACCGCCATGGGCAATGTTTGAAAAGACTACCGGAATAATAGCCCAGTGCAGCCCGAACAGAACGATAAAGGAATAGGCTGCCCCGATGATCATCCCGGCCACAAGACTGTTCACGCCAATGATGTAAACGATGGCTGATGCCAGATAATCGCCGAGGTACTTGCCGAAGGGACCAAGTAAAAACATGGTGAGCGGAACCACAATCACGACGCATAACAACGGCACCATAAACAGCTGTACTGAATCCCACAACCTGACCTTCAGGAAGCGCTCCAGCGCGGCAGCAACCGGTACGGCAAAGAATACCGGAAAGATGCTGTAACCGTATTCCATAACCACAAGCGGCAGGCCGATGATATTCAGCGTCTGCCCTGCCAGACTGGTAAATTCGGGATACAGTAATGACGCGCCGATTATCGCGCCTGTTAGCTCACTGGATTTAAGCTTCCTGGCGATGGTAAAACCAAGCAGCACTGGCATGAAATAAAACGGCACATTAGCGATAAATGACAGCAGGGTTAGCGTACTGTTTCCTGCCAGAGAAGGCAGGCTCAGTAACAACGTGGTGAAGGCACGCAGCAGACCTGCGGCGGCGAGAATACCGATCAAAGGCAGGAAGCTGCCTGAAATGAATGCGAAGATACGGCTGATGAAGGATTCCCGGTTTGCTGCCGTCCCGGAAGAAGACGGCGCGCTGTTCTGACCACCGGTTTCAAGCACGCCATGCAGGGCACTGTATACTGCCCCTACCTTGTTGCCGATAATGAGCTGGCACTGTCCGCTGGCCTGCACGACTGAGAGGACCAGCGGGTTCGCTTTAAGGGCATCCTTGTTAATCTTGTCATAATCGAAGAGATTAAAACGTAAGCGCGTAGCGCAGTGGTAATAATCCTTAATATTTTCACGGCCACCTAAATTGTCAATGATAGACAATATCTGCTGTTGTTCAGACATTTGCGGGACTCTCTTGATGTAGGGTATAACCAGAAAATATCCGTGAACAGGCTGTAAATCAAAAAGTATCATTTTCCTGTTTTGGAAAATAATTTTGTGAGCTAAATCACGCTCTGTACGATATTAAAAACAATACTTTCAAGGTATTTATGCGAAAAATAGTTTGCGTATAACATTTGAGGGTAATTATTAAGTTCGATAGTATGAATTGGTTTGTTTTTCAGGATAGCCGGTACGCTTCCTGAAATAAGGCATAATTGGGATTTTTCAGACACGTTATTTATATACTGGCATGAGTTTATCCATTGTCCTGTCAGGGTAAGAATAAAAACGCAGTCCACCTTCCGAAGGATGGTTTTTATCAGTTCGTTGTTTGAACGCTCGACCAGATAAACCTTCCGATTGCTGCTGCTGATGCTTTCCCTCATGACATTTGCAATATTGAAAAGAAATGAGTTAGACAGAATAATGACGGAACGACTGTTATTAATGACCTCTGCCATTTTTCTGCACTCTTCATAAGGTATATATTTATATATTTCCTCGATGACCTCTTTTTCAGTCATTCCTTTTATACCCTGATGCGTCAACCGATAGGGAGCTATGTCATTTTTTAATTCCTGGAACGAGCCGTATCCCAGTTCCCTGACGAATTTGGTGATGCTCGAAGGCGTCGTATTACAGTACGACGCCAGCTCTTCGATTTTCACATACGGAAATTCTTCGATTTTAGCAATTACCGCCATCGCAATGGCGGTAAAGACGTTTCGCTTACCGGCATAAAAAAGATATTCAGATACTCTCACATAAAGAGGACTGTAAAATACGCTATCCGGAGTGTTTTGCATGCCTGCCCCAACACAGAGTTAACAGTGATTGCCTGACGGTCATAACAATAATGGAGCATACTACAAAGGTCGCGAATGTCAGTGCCGCCAGTGCAAGCGTGTGGTTCAGTGTGGTCATGGATGCCGCGTCAACCCTTATAAGGGCAGATGCCAGTGCCGTTGACGGGAAGGTAAATCCCCACCAGATCCGCCCAAACGTATCCGGGATCATTCTTCGCCACAGGCTGATGAGCATAATGGCAAAGAAAAGTGCGGTCCAGGCCATGAATTCAATTACGTCATTCATACCGCCATAAATACAGTACAGTCCGACGGCGATGACCGCAGGCGCTGAAACCATAATAGCCAGGCCGGGCATGGCCTTCTGCGGGGTAACAGGACGAACAAACACGATACGCCAGAGGATAAGCGGCATAAAAAGCGCCCAGCAGAGCAGAGCTGAAAACAGCAGCATCTTACTGAGGCCCGGAAACCCCAAATCCACGCCCGCGAAAGCCGGAGAGGCGTTGCCCACCATAGGTATAAGCCATACCGGGCTGATTTCATGCGTATCGAGCTGATCGATAAGCCAGCGGCGGAATGTACACGTGAGGAAAAAAATCTGGGCGGCGACGGCCGCTATCCAGAGCACCTTCGCCAGCAGGATACTGTAAGGTAGCAGTCCCATTGCGAGCAGAAAACCTGAAATTGTGGCAGCACAAAAAAAGTTCTTACTGGCACGTGAATGCCATTCTGCAAGGATAATCTGACGGCAAAAAACCAGCCGCAGAAGTTGGATACCGGTCAGTACTAAAAATACCGCTAATCCTGTCGCAAGGAATACTTCACCAGGCAACGCGGACACGTCGTAGGTTTTTGCTGCGGCCCGCCATACCAGGCCCAGGCCGGTTATCCCCATCACCGAGGAATAGAGATCGAAGCTGACAGTTTGAAATTTTTCGGACACCGTATATCTCACTTTTAATTTCCGGGCAAAATTACTGCGCCCAGGACAGATGCATGCTAAATTTCCGCTATATTGGTCCTGTGCCATTACTGTTTAAAGGTCCAATTCAGGTAAATAATTGGACCACAGGGGTTTGTGTGATTGAAATTCACCTCAGCCGCAGCGCGACGGCTCTTCCGCTTTACCATCAGATTGAGCAGCAGATCAGCTGGCAGATCATCAAAGGCCGACTGAATTATGGTGAGTACTTACCCCCCTCGCGGGAACTGGCCCGCCAGCTGAGGGTATCCCGGGGAAGCGTTGTCCGGGCTTATGAAGCGCTTTGCGTGAAAGAGTACTGTCACAGCCATACGGGAAGAGGAACGATGGTGATTTACCGGGAAAAGCCGGATGCGTCACCGCCTGGTCCGGTTGCGGCTGCCCCCTCCCCGATCGCCTACGCGAGCGATAAATTTCTTCCCGGGGGCTTATCCCTGCTTCCCAGCCATGCCAGCACGGCCCATCTTCCGGTCAGTGAGTTCCGGCAGGCTTTCAACCGCGTGCTGCGTTATCCTGACAGGCTTAATCAGTTTGGCGAGAGCGCCGGGAATCTGGAGCTACGTCAACTAATCTGCGACCAAATCCTTCCTTCTCGGGGCATCTCAGCCACCCCCCAGGAAGTGCTGATTGTCCCCGGTTCACAGTATGGAAGTCTGCTTCTGGCCATGACGGTACGCCAGGAGAGAACATGTTTTCATTTTGGCGAGCCGGGCTACCTGGAGTTTGCCCGTAATTTTTCGCGTTTCGGCTACAATCTACAGTCACACAGGATGGATCCTGAGGGAATCGATCTATCCGACTTTCGGCCAACGGCGAAGGATATTCTTTATCTGATGCCTGAACATCATTTTCCGCAATGTATCACGTTGTCGGATAGCAGACGAAGCGAAATAATTCATTTGGCAAGTCAGAAAAAGGTGCTTCTGTTGGAAGACGATTACGACAGTGAATTTTACTTCGACAAAGTTCCCCGCCCTGCCCTCCGTTCAACCGCAGCCTCAGAACAGGTCGTATATATGGGTACCTTTTCCAAAGTACTTTTCAATAACGTTCGGCTCGGATATCTGGTTGCAGACAGCCATCTAATACAACAGATGGCTGCTCTACACTGGAGTCTGTCACGCGGTACAAGCGGGCTTGTGCAACAATGGGTAGCTGAATTGCTGAAAAGTGGAACATATGCGAGACATTTGCGAAGAATGCGAACGGTATACCGGCATAAACGAGATGATATGGTGGCTCTGGTACGGAAATACCTGCCGGACGCACAGTTCAGCGTCCCGCCAGGTGGCCTGCAACTTTACGTCAAATTCAGCGAGCCTGAAAAAGCCATCTGGGTTTATGACTGGCTTTCCGGAAACAATATTCAGGTTGCTGATACAGGAAACTACACGTTAGATACTGCCGCGACGTCTGATTTTATCGTATTAGGGTTCGCGAATACTGATGTGAATGAATGCGAGACGGTTCTTGAAAGGCTGAGTCACGCACTGTATTCAGGCCTCGACAGGATCTGATTTCGCGGTATGACTATTTGACGT
Organism: Klebsiella sp. MS 92-3; assembly: GCF_000195655.1. Lineage (NCBI taxonomy): Bacteria > Pseudomonadati > Pseudomonadota > Gammaproteobacteria > Enterobacterales > Enterobacteriaceae > Klebsiella > Klebsiella sp. MS 92-3. The sequence continues at coordinate 19,175 of NZ_GL882766.1, read as the reverse complement.
TTCATCAACGATCCTATGATCTTCCTTGTTACCAGAGTGACACCGGTAACATTCACTATGTCATTGTGGCCACTGTCTGTAGTGGTTTAATGAATTTGGTCACCTGAGTTGAGGTGTTATCCACAAGTCTGGCGGAAAGTGGGCAAGATAGAAGAATGATATCTGTCGAACATTCTGGCGATATCATGTAGGGCATCAACTTGCTTATATCTGTCCCAAATAATCGTTTTCGTAATGCGCGTTTTTCGTTTCATGGCAACGTCCCCCTTGATTAAGGAGAGCGTGCATCGACCCGTTAAACGCACAGTACTAAGCGGACATTTTAACTTTGCCCTGTCCCGGACATCTGAACTTAGCTTTGACAAATGTTGTAGCAGTTAAGTTGTAACATCTGGCCTGGACTAAGTTCCCCATCAAAGGATTCTGATGACGGATCATGCAGCGGCATTTTTACTTTAGATGAAGTCAACCGACTCAAAATCATTCATGACGTTGTCGACCAGCGTCTGACCACTCAGATGGCCGCGCAGCGCCTGGGTATTCCCGATCGCCAGTGCTGACGCCTTCTCTAGCGTTACAATCAATCAGGCCCACTGAGTATGCCTAACCGCCGTCGTGGATAACCCAGCAATAACCAGCTGCCTGATGGTCTTGCCCGGTACGCACTCAATATTATCCGCGAACGCTATACCGACTTTGGACCTAGGCTGGCGTATGAGAATGTTGTCTACTTGTGAAAAAAACTCATAACACCATTCAATGGCGCATGCTGGTTCCCTTCATACCAGTGCAATACCCTGTCACATACATAATTGCTGGCAATAAAAGAAGGAACACCGAATGAAGTATGTGAATCTGGGTCGTAGCGGGTTGAAAGTCTCCCGTCTTTGTCTCGGTTGTATGAGTTATGGCGAACCTGAACGTTTGCCTCAACCCTGGTCCCTGGATGAAAAGGCGTCACGACCGCTCATTCGTCAGGCGCTTGAAGCCGGCATTAATTTTTTTGATACCGCGAATACCTACTCGGACGGTAGTTCAGAAGAAATTACAGGAAAAGCGCTGAGAGAGATGGCCAGACGCGACGAGATCGTTGTAGCGACAAAGACCTTCTTTCCGTGGCGCAACTCACCCAATACCGGGTTTCTTTCCCGCAAGGCCATTTTTCAGTCTATTGACGATAGCCTGATGCGCTTAGGCATGGATTATGTGGATCTCTTTCAGATTCATCGCTTTGACTACTCCACGCCTGTTGAAGAGACCATGGAGGCTCTGCATGACGTCGTTAAAGCAGGAAAAGCACGTTATATCGGCGCATCTTCTATGGAAGCCTGGCGCTTTGCAAAAATGCAGCATACCGCTGAGCGTAACGGTTGGACCCGATTTATCACGATGCAACCGCAATACAACCTGCTTTACCGGGAAGAAGAGCGCGAGATGCTGCCCCTGTGTGAAGACCAGGGCGTTGGGGTGATCCCCTGGAGTCCGATGGCACGCGGCAGGCTCACGCGCGACTGGAGTGTCACGTCCCGACGAACGCAAAACGATGCCTTTGCGTTAAAAATGTATGAGAACGCAGCCCTTCTGGATAAGCCCGTGATTGATGTTGTTGCCAGCATTGCCGAAAAGCACGCGGTGCCAAGAGCTCATGTTGCAATTGCCTGGCTGTTATCAAAATCCGTCATCACAGCACCGATCATTGGCGCAACGAAACCAGAACATCTTTCCACGGCTATCAGCGCGCTGGACTTTTCACTTAGCGATGCCGAAATCACGGAACTGGAAGTTCGCTATCTGCCGCACCCCGTTGACGGGATCATTCCCCCGCTTCCGGATACGCCGCCTTCCCTCACGCCGCCTTCAGCGATCCAGAACTATTAACACCCTGCCCTGGCCCGGCGTTGCCGGGTCTCCCAGACCACTCATTCCCGGTCACTGATGTGAAAAGGGAAACGGTGCCGGCGCGAATGCGCCCGATCGAAAAATCATCGCTCCACCGGGTTCGGTCCCGCTGTTAGCGACAATAAACAACTCGCGATGCCCGGGGCGGATCGCCAGGCTTGTCGATTTAAGGTTACGGCCTTTGTCGCGGTCAGGCAGCACAATTTGCCCAATAGGCAGTCCGTTGCGGTTGAAGACCATGACGCGGCCCTGGCCTGAGATGGCCACATATACATTGCCTTCGCTGTCGACACGGGCCCCGTCTGGCGCCGGCCCGGTGAACTGATAGGTAACAACTGAACCAAACGGGGCGACCGTGGTGGCGTCTGACAGTCTTACGCGATGAAGCCTGTTTTTAGCGTGTTCTGTGGCCCATATCTGAGAGCCGGCGGGGTCAATCGCTATGCCGTTCCCGACCGCGAGTCCAGGCAGGATGGCATGAATTGACCCGACATTGGGACTAACGTAGAACACCCCACCCTGTGGATCGGCTGAATTTCCCCGGCTGTCAGTGAAATAAAATCCGCCCTGATTATCAAAGACCAGATCGTTGACAAGAAATCCAGTATCAGGGGCAACAATCATCTGCTCACGGGTGCCGTTGGGTTCGATAGCCCGAACAGAACCTCGCTGCATATCGCCCACCGAGGCGATAAAGATCCGTCCATCTTTGTGTACCGCCAGGCCGGAAGCACCGAATGAATTCTCCTTAAGGACAATGGAAAGCTGCCGCTCCGGGGTTAGCTTAAACACGCGCCCCGTCGCCACATCAACAAACAGCAGGTTATTGTTCCGATCGAACACGATCCCTTCGAGCACGAGCGACGCCTGTGAAACGTTGAAGTACGGCTGGGCCTCCACGGTCTGGAGAGGACGCTCCCAGGGCGGTATGGGGACGGCACTGCATGTAAGCGCGTTATGATTTAGTCCATTCATGTGGTTTATCCCCGGCAATAATACAGAGGGAGACTTCACCTGCAGTCTCCCTGTGACAGCAGGTATTAACTTTTATCAAACTGACTTTCGGTAAACGGATCGGCGCGACCGCCCTGCAATGGGATTTTGGCAAGCGCCGCATCGATTTCGCGTAGCTCGCTGTCCGTCAACCGGACTTGCGGTGCGCCGCTGTTTTCTATCAGGTGCGGATATTGCGTCGTACCCGGGATAGGGACAATCCAGGGCCGCTGGGCCATTACCCAGGCCAGCGCGAACTGAACCGGAGTGGTGTTTTTGCGACGGGCCCACGACTGCGCGAATTCAAGCAGCACCATGTTTTTGGCCAGGGCATCGGGCTGGAAGCGTGGCAGGTTATGCCGCCGATCGGTGCTGTCGAACCGCTGGCTTGGATTGACTGCTCCGGCGAGGAAGCTGCGGGCAGTCGGGCAGTAAGGTACGAAACCGATACCCAGCTCTTCGAGCGTTGGAAATATTCGCGTCTCTGGTTCCCGCCACCACATGGCATACTCACTCTGCACCGCAGTCACAGGGAGTACCGCATGTGCGCGGCGAATTGTCCTGGCACTCGCTTCCGACAGTCCCCAGTGTTTCACTTTACCCTCCTGGATCAACGCCTTCACGGTTTCCGCCACATCCTCGATCGGCACATTCGGATCGGGGCGATGCTGATAGAGAAGATCGATGTGGTCCGTTTTCAGACGCTTTAGCGAGCCTTCTACGGCGCGGCGGATATGGTCAGGATGGCTGTTAAGGGAAGTGGGCTTCCCCTCCTCCACGCCGAAGCCGAACTTGGTGGCAATCACCACACGATCGCGAACAGGGGCCAGTGCTTCCCCGACAAATTCTTCACTGAGATGGGGGCCGTAGACCTCGGCAGTATCAAAGAACGTGATACCTTGTTCGAAGGCTGCCCGGATAAGCGAAACCATGGCTTTACGATCGCGCGGACCTCCGCCGTAATAACCCACCATCGGCAGGCACCCGAGTCCCATGCTGGACACCTCCAGCGAGCCGAGTTTACGCGTGGTTAAGGTTTCCTTCCGGACGGGAGCAGCATCCGAAGGGGCGTTCGGCATGTCCTGACCAGCCGGTTTCGCCATCACGGCGCCGCTCCTGCCAAGGGTGGTTGCGGCCAAAGCCAGACCGGCGCCGGCGATCAGAAAATTGCGCCGGTCCCGGGAAGCGGGTACGGCAGCAGAAGGCTGGTCATGCATCATCTTGCTCATAAACTGGAACTCCCTATAACGAAGAAAGGATTCATTAATTTGGTCATTACCAGGCATAAGCCTGGGGCGCTTCTCCCCCGGGGCCGGGCCAGATTTCGTCGAGACAGCTCATGGTGTCGTCTGATAGCGTGACTGTCGTTGCGTGAAGCGCCTGCTGGAGTTGTTCGACCGTACGAGGCCCAATCAGTGGAGCGGTAACGACAGGATTCTGCAGGAGCCACGCCAGGGCCACATCGGAGGGGGTTTCGCCGAGGTCCTCACATAATCCTTCATAGGCTTCCAGCTGCGGACGATACTGTTCGATTAGACGGGCAAACGCGGGCCTGGCACGGCGCCCGCTTGCCATCTTTTTCAGTACGCCGCCAAGCAACCCTCCGGCAAGCGGGCTCCAGGGAATCAGCCCCAGGCCAAAATGACGGCATGCGGGAATGAGCTCCAGCTCAACAGTTCGGGCAGTCAGATTGTAAAGACTTTGCTCGGCGACCAGGCCCAGGAAATGACGGACCGTGGCGACTGACTGCGCAGTCGCAATGTCCCAGCCCGCGAAATTGCTGCTACCGATATAAAGAACCTTTCCCTGCTGAACAAGCAGTTCCATGGCCTGCCAGATCTCTTCCCACGGCGTATGACGATCGATGTGATGCATCTGATAGACGTCAATATGGTCGGTCTTAAGCCGTCGCAAACTGTCCTCGCAGGCTTTGCGAATATGGTAAGCAGAAAGCCGGCGATCGTTCGGGCCCGCTCCCATAGGCTGATAGACTTTTGTCGCCAGAACGATGCGTTCACGGCGGCCACCCTGCTGAAGCCAGCGACCAATAATTTCCTCGGACAGCCCCGAGCCTTGCTGGATATCGGGAGATTGTTCAGTGCCATACACGTCTGCTGTATCAATGAAATTGATACCCGCCTCAAGCGCCTCATCCAGAATGCGGGCGCTGGTCTTCTCGTCGGTGACGTCACCAAAATTCATGGTTCCGAGACAAAGGCGGCTGACTTTCAGGCCGGTGCGGCCAAGATGCGTATAGTTCATAAACGGCTCCGTTAGATGAGTGTTCCGCCCTGGCCTACCAGCCAGAGCGCATGATTTTCAAGAATAACGAAGCACAACGTGTACAGTGAGTGGACGTGCATGAATGGACTTGTGAAAAAAATTCAGCAATGGATTAGCCCTAATCGGTCTAAGGTGTATATCATTTCTTCATCAACGCATTCGGGTTTTAACGCCGCATAAGGAAAACTATTCTGTATGCAAATAAGCAGAGCTGATGTTGCCGATCTTATTTATTTCATGGCGATTGCACGTCATCGCAGCTTCAGCCGTGCGGCAATTGAATTAGGCGTCAGTGCATCAGCGCTGAGTCATGCCCTGAAGGGACTGGAAACCCGGCTCGGAGTTCGCCTGCTTAATCGCACGACCAAGAGCGTCACCCCTACGGCAGCTGGTGAGGAACTGGTTCAGTCTGTTCTTCAGCCTTTCGATACCATAGAAGGCGCGCTTGAATCGCTTAACCGGTATCGCAATACCCCTACCGGACGTATCCGCATCAATGCAGCCGTTGAAGCGGCAAATCTTTTGCTTGCGCCGGTCATGCCCGCTTTTATGGATCGCTATCCCGATATTGAAATCGATATTGTGGCCAGCAACCGTATGGTTGACGTGACTGATGCGGGCTTCGATGCCGGCATCCGCTATGGTGGCACCGTCCCGGAGGACATGGTTGCCCGGCGTTTATCTGCCGATATTCGCTGGGTTATCGCGGCCTCCCCTGATTACCTGGAACGCTACGGAACGCCTGAACATCCGGATGATTTATTACACCATCGCTGCATCAGCAATCGTCTCGGTGACGATCGGGTTTATCGCTGGGAACTTGCGCGAGACGGCGAAACATACCAAATGACAGTGCCAGGCTCAGTGACGGTCAATCATGCCGAAACGGGTCTGGTGGCCGTATTGGGCGGGGCTGGCCTGATGTATTTTCCGGAGCCTCTTGTTGCACCCTATGTCAAGGATGGACGGCTCCGTCTGGTGCTTACGGAATGGTCCCCACTAGAGGAAGGTTTTCATATCTATTATTCAAGCCGCCGGCAATTGCCGACCGGGCTTCGCCTTCTGATTGAGTTCATACAGGAGGCCAGGCCGCTGGGGTTGTGAAATAGTGCCTCCATACTGAACGATGCGTTATCGGCTTTATCGCCCCGTCGCTTATTCAGAATGCTCAGTTGCAGGAAGCCGCAGGGAGTCTGCAAGGCGTGCTGTTTGCTAATAATGGAGAAACAAGAGGTAACGCTGTGAAAAATTACAAAAAAAACATGGGTTGTAGTTTATTTGAAGGCTAGCCCAGGTGACCCGCATCAATAAGCGCCATACGAAGATGTTTCTGAATGAAATCCGCTTTATAAATGCTGTATCGGTGGCTGTCATTTTCACATAATAACATCGCGCTTTTTTTCATTAAAGCGTACTGAATGGCTACGTCATTGTGTTTAATAAGGTAATCACGGAATGCCAGGTGTTTTATGATTTGAGCATCCCCGGTGGCAAACGCATGGATATGATGACTACGCTGATTTCCACCTTTTGTAAAGTACCTACGATTTAAAATGCCGTTTTCACCACGCACAGTATATCCTACACCCTCCATTGCCTGATTCAGGTTGTCCAGTTCTTCAAGATTAGCAACTTCGATTAATATATCTATTACTGGCTTAGCTGATAATCCAGGCACCGAGGTGCTACCAATATGATGAATCCGGGATATCACTTTACCAAGCGTCATCTGCAACAGAGTACGTTCGCTCTCAAATAAAGCCGGCCACATCTCATCATAATCAACTACAGTCAATATTCGCATGTTCAACAGTCACACCTTTTAAGGAAATTTAAGCAGTCACAATAACATAAATCACCTCTGCTGACTTGAAGGCATTTATAATCTGTATCTGTCCTCATAATTTTCAACCATCGTCTGACAAGATGCCCTAAACCCCTTTGTAGTGCTCTTTATTCAGACCATACTTCTTCATTCTGAGATAAAGTTTTTTACGCGGTATCAGCAGATACTCCGCCACCTCATTAATACGTCCCTGGTGGATATTCAGCGCTTCGGTGATGATCTGCCGTTCGACGTCCTCAACCCGCTGATCCAGCGGCGTCGGCTCGCCGATGTGCATCAGCGGATTAACCGTTTCTGCGAGTGGTAATACCCCTACTGCAAACAGCTCGGCGGCGTTCGCCAGTTCGCGAACGTTATTTGGCCACACCCGGCGCATCATCCCCTTCAACAGACCAGCATCCACCTCCGGGACGGGATGATTCAGCCGTTGACAGGTTTTTTGCAAATAGTGATGAAACAGCGGCTCGATATCATCAGGTCGCTTTGACAGAGGCTGGCAGCCAATTTGCGTCATCGCGAAGCAGTAATAGAGTTCCGCCACTATCTGGCTGCTGGCGGCCAACTCCACCAGCGAAGCGCTACCGATACCAATCAGGCGAAAAGGCCGCTTCTCATGACTCTGCAGCTGTACCAGCTGATGCTGTTGCTCGTGAGTCAGATGCTCGGGGTGACTTAAGACCAGCGTCCCGCCCTGGGCCTGGGCGATCAGTTCATTAAGCGTATGGGCGTTAGCCGGAGTCAGCTCGCAGGCGATAAACGGACCTTCAGCGTGCCGTCCTAACTGGTGCAGGTAACGCGCGCCGGTCATGCGGCCGGTTCCCGGCTCGCCGTAAAGCCATACCGCAATATCCGTTTCTGCCAGCTGCTGAAGGCGCTGGCGATACCGAACCGTCCATTGGCTGCGGCCAATAAGCTCAACCTGTAATTTTTGCTGACAATACTGGCGACGGGCGATAACCGATTGCCTCTGACGCAGCGCGGCGTCCACCAGCGTGAGCAGTTTGCCCGGATCGATCGGCTTTTGCAGGAAATCCCAGGCCCCTTTTTTCACCGCCTCCACCGCCATCGGCACATCGCCGTGACCGGTGATAAACAGAATCGGCAGCAGATCGTCATCCTGATGAAACAACGTCATTAAATCGATACCGGAGCAGCCGGGCATGCAGACATCGCTTAAAACGATGCCGGGCCAGTCCTTCGGCACCTGCTCCCGCGCATCAAACGGATTATTACAGGCACTGACATGATACCCCGCTTGCTCAAGCAGCTGCGTATAGGCATCCAGCACATCGGCATCATCGTCAATCAGCAGAATCGAACAGTTATTACTCAACATCTTTTACATCCGTCAAATTGAATTCCAGCACCACGCAGGCACTGCGTGTAAAGGTCGACGCCAGGCGCAACGCCCCTTCCATTTGCGTCATCAGCGAAACACATATCGAAAGCCCTATTCCGAGCCCCACGGTTTTACTGGTAGTGAACGGCTTTAACAGCGAAGGGAGTAAGGCCGCAGGCCAGCCAGGGCCGTTATCGGCAATCAACACGCACAGCCTTCCGCTCTGGATTTGCCAGCTCACGGTGATTTGCGCGGCGTGCGGGCAGGCGTCGAGGGCATTGGACAGCACGTTCACCAGCACCTGATGGACGCGCACTTCGTCCCCCAGGATCCAGACAGTGTCATCCGGTATCACCAGCGTCCCCTGCTGAGGCTTATGACGCATCGCCAGCAGTTCCCACGCCACGGTAAACGTCTGACGCAAATCGACCGGATGCAGCGGCGTTTCCAGTTCTGCGCGGCGGGTAAACTGGCGCAGGGAGCGGATAATCGCGTCAATGCGGTTGATCAGCCCTTCTGCTTTGCTTAACGTCGTCCGCGCCTGCTCCGCCTGTCCCTGTTCGATCGCCCTTCCCGCCGTAAAAAGATACATCGACAGCGCGTTCAGCGGCTGATTAATCTCATGCGCCAGGGTGGTCATCGTCTGCCCCACCACCGCCAGTTTAGCGGTCTGGATCAGCTCGTCCTGCGTGGCGCGCAGATCGGCCTCAATCGCTTTTCGCTCGCCAATCTCCTGTTCCAGCTGCTGTTTTTGCGCATTAAGCTGACCCAGGGTATGACGAAGCAAACCGGCAATACGTCCCAGCTCGTCGCGCCCGTAAACCGGAATGGTCGCCTCGGTCCGGCCCAGACCAATCTGCACCACCGCCTGATTCAGCGCGGTAAAGCGTTTCACCAGCCGCGAGCGAATAAAATAATGGTTTAGCCCCCATGCCAGCAGCAGCGCCAGCAAGGTCGCCACCAGGATTAACCCGCCGCTGACCCGGACAATCTGCGCCATACGCTGATTAAACATCTGCATCTGCTGGTGACTGCTGCCAAGCTGGGCTTCCAGCAGCGTTCTGAAGCGCCCCAGCGTCGCTTCTCTGGACCGGCTGGCTTCCACGAGCGCTTTTTGCGCGCTAACATAGTCGCGCATGGTATCCGGCATATTATTTTTCACCATGCCAATTTCCAGCAGCTCATCAATCGTTTGTCGCAGGGTAATGGTGCTCGGCCAGTCATCCAGCGCACGGATATTTTCATCCGCCGTTTTTTTCAGGTTTTCAAGATAGCGGATATGCGTCTCCACCAGCATGCCGTCATCATTCCCGGATTTCAGTTCATTGAGCCTGTCGCGCAGGTCGTCAACGATCTGATTTTCAATACGAGCCAGGGTATAGACCTGCTGCTGTTCGTTCTGCACTTCCCGGGCGCGTTTCAGATACTGCCTCGCATCCCCCTGTCGGGCTTCAATCTGATCGAGCAGCGTTCCCTGTTGCCAGGTAAAATCCTGCACCAGCGAATTCAGCTCGGTGGTGAAATCATCGTGCAGCCAGTCGATCCGCGCCGCAAGCTCTCCCACCTTTTCACGAACCAGAAACATGTTGTAGAGCACGCGATCCAGTTCCGCCAGCAGCGCGCGGCTGTCCTGCAATATCACCCCCAACTGCTGGCGTTCTGCCGGCGACAACCCCTGACTTAGCCGTTCTATTTTGTCCAGATGCTGGATAATCTGGTTGCGCAGCTGCAGTCGTACCGTGGTATTTGGCGCCAGCAGAAATTCATTGAGCTGATCGACCACCAGGTTGAGATTCCCTTCAATCAGAAACGCCGCATGGATGCGCGGAAAATACTCATCCAGCGAATAGCGGATCTGCGAACTTTGTTCATGCCAGGAATAGAGGCTTACGCTGCTGACAATCAGCGTAAGCAGCGCCCCCGTCAGAAATGCCCCGCGCAGACTGCTACTGATACTGATTTGCCGCAGGCGTTGCAGCATGGACCTGTCCGTCATTTCAGTTCTTCCAGTTTAGTAATCGCCTGCCGCTGGTTGTTGAGAAACCAGAGCTGCCACTCCATCATCTGCTGTTCCGCAAAACTTTTGTTGTCGAACTGAGCCAGCCAGGCTTCATCCTCGCTGCTGGCCGGATCCACCGGGACACGGGTGAGCAGCGCCCGTATCTCGGGCAGCGGACGCTTAAGACGGACCTCCGCGCTATGCAGCGCTCGCCAGGCGTCTTTGAGCTGGGCAAGACGAAAGCTAATCGCCGTATCAAACATCCGCTGAACCAAACGCTGACGTTTGAGGATCAATCGATAGTTTAATGGCGGTTGATTCATCAGCATCGCCTGCTGCGCCGCCCGTGGATTGCCTGGCGCCAGCGGTGTTACCGGATACTTCCCGGTATTAGCGTCGGCGAGGATCGTCTGGCCCTCCGGACTTAACAGATAGCGAACAAACCGCCGCGCTTCGCTGGCGTGCTGGCTGTTTTTAAGCACTGCGACATAGGTCGGCGAAACCGCCGACTGAGGGAAATAGGTAAAAGCCAGGTGCGGATCGTTCAGCAGCAGATTGGCGTAATTATCAATCACCGGACCAGCCACGCCCAGGCCGCTTTTAATCTTATCTGCCACCCCAAAGCTGCGGGATGAAATGGTCACGAGGTTTCCCGCCGTCGTCAACAGCGTTTCCCATCCTTTAATCCAGCCTTTTTGTTGCAGCAGCGACTCCACCATCAGATGGTTGGTATCCGAACGCGACGGACTGCTCATCAGCAGCGCCCCCTGATAACGTGGATCGGTCAGGTCATCCCAGTCCACTGGCGCAGGCAGATGCCGGGTCATCAGTGCCGAGCGATTCATCAGCAAACCGAACCCGGAGATCGCCACGGCCACGGAGGTGGAGCGAATGGATTCCGGCACCAGATGTTGGCTGACTGCCGGCGCACCGCTGAACGGCGCCAGTTTTTGATGCTCCTGAAGATGCTGCAGCAGCATCGGTGACGAAGTCAGGATCAGATCGACATTTTCGGCATTTGCCGTATCAAGCAACTGTTCCAGCGAGGCGCTGGTGCGGTTGAGCGTCCTTATCATCACCGACCCCGGCTCTTGCTGCCAGCGATCGATAATCCACACGGTGGCGCTGGGAGAAAATGTCGTCGCCATCACCAGCTCATTGCCTTGCGCCGCACAGGGTCTCAGCCATGCGCTCAGCAGCAGCAGCGCGAACATTTTGCTCATTATCCCGACCCCACGAAGAAATATGTTTGTGATCCCGTTCATAAATATTGAAATACCGTAAAAACCGCGTTGAGACAAAACTTACCCGTTTATGACATCTGGTGAATTAATCGCCGCGAGCGGAAAAATAGTCAAACGGGCGTCCGGGAATATCGGGAAAGATTACCAGATAATGATTAGGCAATTTGTTAGTGTCCGCACAAGCCGGACATAAAATCAGCGCAAAATTAATTGCGCAAAATCTCGCTCATGCCAGAGGGGTCAAAAACAACCCGTCCCTGCATTATTTTGAGTCAATTTTGACTCATTTCGACGATTTGAATTTTTTAGCCGCTTATTTCACCCTTCGGGGTAATTACTCCTGATGTTCATATCAATATAAATACAGGTGACGACATGTTATCATTATTAAAAAAAGGCCCGTCGGCGAATAAAGTTCCTGCTGAGAAAATTCAGGCAACCTATGGTCGATACCGTATGCAGGCGCTGCTAAGCGTATTTCTGGGATACCTGGCGTACTATATCGTGCGCAATAACTTCACCTTATCCACGCCCTATCTGAAAGAACAGTTAGACCTCAGCGCCACGCAGATCGGTTTGCTCAGCAGCTGTATGCTCATCGCCTACGGGATCAGTAAAGGCGTAATGAGCAGCCTCGCGGATAAAGCCAGCCCGAAAGTCTTTATGGCCTGTGGCCTGGTGCTGTGCGCCATCGTCAACGTCGGATTAGGATTCAGTACCGCATTCTGGGTCTTCGCTGCGCTGGTTGTCCTGAACGGCCTGTTTCAGGGTATGGGGGTCGGCCCCTCTTTTATTACTATTGCGAACTGGTTCCCGCGCCGTGAGCGTGGCCGCGTAGGGGCGTTCTGGAACATTTCCCATAACGTCGGCGGCGGAATTGTCGCCCCGATCGTCGGCGCCGCATTCGCCATTCTCGGCACCGAGCACTGGCAGAGCGCCAGCTACATTGTACCGGCCTGCGTGGCGGTGGTATTCGCCATTAGCGTACTGGTGCTGGGTAAGGGTTCGCCGCGAGAGGAAGGTCTGCCTTCGCTGGCAGAGATGATGCCGGAAGAGAAAGTGGTGCTGAAGACCAAACACGGCCAGAAAGCGCCGGAGAACATGAGCGCATTTCAGATCTTCTGTACCTACGTACTGCGTAACAAAAACGCCTGGTATGTCTCCTTTGTGGATGTGTTTGTCTATATGGTGCGTTTCGGCATGATCAGCTGGCTGCCAATTTACCTGCTGACGGTGAAACATTTTTCCAAAGAACAAATGAGCGTCGCATTCCTGTTTTTTGAGTGGGCGGCAATTCCGTCTACTCTGCTGGCCGGCTGGCTCTCCGACAAGCTGTTTAAAGGGCGCCGGATGCCGTTAGCTATAATCTGTATGACGCTAATCTTCATCTGTCTGATTGGCTACTGGAAAAGCGAATCGCTACTGATGGTCACGGTATTCGCGGCGATTGTGGGCTGCCTTATTTATGTCCCGCAGTTTCTGGCCTCGGTCCAGACCATGGAAATCGTCCCCAGCTTTGCCGTCGGTTCAGCCGTGGGTCTGCGCGGATTTATGAGCTATATCTTTGGCGCATCGTTAGGCACCAGCCTGTTCGGCGTAATGGTCGATAAAATGGGCTGGCACGGCGGGTTCTATCTGCTGATGGGCGGGATCGTCTGCTGCATACTCTTCTGCTACCTCTCTCATCGCGGCGCGCTGGAACTTGAGCAACAGCGTAAAAACACCGAGCAGGAAGAGGCCCGGCTGGCACTGGCTGACGCACAGTAAGCGCCTGACCCCCGGTAAAAGAGCCAGCAAGCTGGCTCTTTTGTCGTTGAGAGAGGAATAGATGTCCGCGGCGGCTTCCGACAGCGGTATAAAGCAAGTATTCCTGCCATCACTGATGTTGCTGCTGAGTGGCCTACTTCGCCGGGATAATCAGCACCTGACCCGGATAGATTTTGTCGGGATGGGTCAGCATCGGTTTATTGGCTTCAAAAATACGTTGATAATCATTGGCCGAGCCATACATCGCTTTTGAGATTGCGCTCAGAGTGTCACCGGATTTGACCGTGTAAAAACGACTTTCCGCCCCGCTTTGCGTCACCTTAACGCCGTCACTGACCTGGCCTACGCCAGTGACATTCCCGACCGCTACCAGAATTTTTTCCTTATCCTCCTGCGAAGCGACATCACCAGTGACCGTTGCGGTGCCATCTTCCGCAACATCAATATTGACCTTTTCGGCGCCAGGCAGATTAAGTCCATCGATATGTTTTTTCAGCTTTTCAGCCCGATCTTCTTTACTGTCGCCGGAGACGGCGTCCCATATTTTCTCGCCCGCTTCTTTCACAAAATTTAATAATCCCATCTTTCCATACCTCCACGACGGTTACATGATCACATCATCATCGGACCCGTTGATCCAATGTCAGGGGGCTGGTTTTGCTACCCGCCCTCGCGTCAACAGCCTGAAGCAGCACAAGCCACCATCAAAGTATAATCAATAAGCGACTAAGTGCAGGATATTTGCCCCGCTACGGCAGGAAAGTCTGTATTCCGGCAAGGTGACACGAAACTAAAGCGGACATTATCCCCCCTAACACAAGGCACCTGGCGCAGAGGCTGATTGATTGTGAAAGGATATGGGACCTTAAATGGCAGGCTGGGAGTTGGCACCCCGCCTGAGGGCTCCTGATTCTGGTCGCCAATGCTTTCAGGACGTTTTTCTTACTGAGATCGTCTCAAAAACATTCGCTGATTTCTGCCGCAGCAGCTACAGTAAATCCAGGTTAAACTGGTATGACCACACAAGGCGAGACTCATGGAATCTGTCATCATCCCCGTAAGCCAGGGCGGCTTTGTCGCCGCCACGCTCTGGCAAAGACACAAAGCCAAAGCATTGGTGATCGTTCACCCGGCGACGGCCGTTGTACAGGGATTTTATAAAGGATTCGCTGAATACCTTTATAAAAGGGGGTTTAGTGTCATTACTTATGATTACCGGGGCACTGGTCTTTCGAAGTCCGGGAGAGTCCGTCACAACAAAAACACCATGTCCGACTGGATCGAGCAGGACGTCGGATGCATCACCGCGTGGGCGAAAGCCCGAGCCCCTGGCCTTACCCTGCTGGCGATTGGGCACAGTATTGGCGGGCATGCCGTGCTGTTATCTTCCGCCTCCACCGACCTGCGAGCCGCCGTCATGGTTGCCTCACACGCAGGCGTGACAAGCACTATCAGCCAAACGAAGGAAAAGCTGCGAGTATGGTGCTTACTGCGCGTTTTGGGGCCGGCACTTTGCCGGCTCTTTGGGTATATGCCAGCCAGACGTCTCGGGCTGGGTGAAGATTTACCGGCTCCGGCGATGCTTCAGTGGGGACGCTGGAGCGCGATGCCTGAATATTTCTATGACGACCCGGAGTGGGATGCGCGTCAGCGGGCAGGAAAGATAACCTTACCTATTCTGGTGTTGGGTTTTGATGACGACCCTTGGGCTAATACAGAAGCCATCTCACGCCTGCTTGCTCCAGCGCAAAACGCAAAAATAGAACGCCGTGAAATACGGCGGGCGGATTACGGACTTTCATCCATTGGTCATATGGGCTTCTTTCGTACCCGGAATGCGGAGAAATTATGGCCCCTCGTCGCACAATGGCTGGAGAGACATTGCCCGGATAAGAGGCGGACGACCTGAGCAATATTTCAGGAGACGCCGCTTCCGGCGCCTCCTGTTCTTCACCTCGCGGCTACTCCTCGTACGCCGCGTGATGGAAATCAATTTCCCACTGCAGCACCTCGCCGTAAAGCGCCGATAACGCCTGCTTTTCGTCTTCACTCAGCGCCATGGCGCAGCGGTCGAGTTCGTTTTTTAGCCAGAGAGCCTGCTGATAAAATTCGTCCTCCGCGTGCATTTCCACCCAGCGTCGTAAATCAGCATCGCTCTGATAATGTTCGCTCGCCCGTCGGCACCAAAAATAGTACATCCATTCCGCACCGAACATCAGGGTCACAATCTGCTCATAGCTGCCCTCGCGGGCGGTCCGCAGCATACCGTCGCGAAAGCGCCGTACCCCGGGCAAATCATCCGGGTACTCAGCGGGATCGATCTGCCGCGCTGACAACACCTGTTCAAACCACGCGATCTGTATATCAACCAGGGCATTCAGCACGCCAATCAGCCAGCGCTGCTGTTGAATACCCGGCGCTTTGCTGACCCCGAGGGCAAAAATCGCGATTGCCGTCGCGACAAAGTTGCCCTCAAACACCAGATAGCGGTTGAAGACGACTGTCGGCAGACGATCCTGTTCGATATCAGTCACAAACGGGTGCTGCTGCATCGCCTGCCACGCCGGTTGATGTTCACGCAGCAGGCGTTCGCTAAACGCTTCCATTAAGCTTCCTCCAGCGCGGCCTGCGCGACCGACATAAAATGTTTCACCCGGGCCAGCTCAACATCGTTCCACCAGACGCCATCGACCTTCATTGTACTGGCCACAATGACCCCCTGAGTCCGCCCGAGGATCTGCTTCACGTTAGCCGGTGTCACCCCGGAGCCCACCAGGAGCGGTAGTTCCGTCGCCGCGCGGATCTCGTCAATTTCCGCCATCGTGGCGCTATCGCCCGTACGCTGGCCGGTGGCGATCACCGCGTCAGCCTCGAAGAAATCGACATCGCGCGTCAGTTCCTGAATCGAACGATCGGCGACAATGGCATGGCTACCGTGCTTAACGTGGCTATCGGCAAAAACGCGAATATGTTCAGCGCGCAGCATACTGCGGTAGCGCAGCGCCTTAGCGGCCGCCCCTTCTATAAATCCTTCGTTGGCGATATAGGCGTTGGCCCACTGGTTTACGCGGACGAAATCGGCGCCTCCCGCCAGGGCAATCGCCATTGCCGGGATCGCCGCGTTAGCCAGAACGTTAATGCCCAGCGGCACAGCAAAACGTTCACGAACTTTCTCGGTAATGACCGCCATCAGCGCTGAGGTTTCATGGCCGATATCCTCAGGTTTAGAGAAAGGAATATCGCCATGATTTTCAATAATCAGACCATGAACACCGCCTGAAATATAATTTTCAGCATCGCGAAGCGCACGTTCAACAATATCCGAGACTGATTTTCCTCGATATTTTGGCGAGCCAGGAAATGGGTCGCAATGAATAACACCAATAACAGCCTTGCTTCGTGAAAAAATAGCTTGTATTGCATTCGTTTTTTCTGCTGAGATAGCAACCATCTTATCCATCCTGTTAAGGGAACACTATGCGTGTTTACGTTACTGGTAATATTACCGTAGATGAAACCTGGTCCATTCCGGATATACCGAAAAAAGGAACCTCCATTCACGGCGTTAAAGTGTCGCAGGATATCGGCGGTAAAGGCGCGAACCAGGCGATTATATTATCCCGCTGCGGAATAGAGACGCGTTTAATTGCCGCCACGGGAAATGACAGCAACGGCGCGTGGATCCGCCAGCAGATAAAAAATGAACCACTGACGCTACTACCCGACGGCCATTTCAATCAACATAGCGATACCTCGATTATTTTAAATAGCGCTGATGGCGACAACGCCATCATTACCACTACGGCGGCGGCCGATACATTCAGCCTGGATGAAATGATTCCGCATATGGCGGATGCCGTCGCTGGCGATATTCTGCTACAGCAGGGCAATTTCTCCCTCGATAAAACGCGGGCGCTGTTCCAGTACGCCAGAAGCCGCGGCATGACGACGGTATTCAACCCCTCACCTGTCAATCCTGACTTTTGCCATCTGTGGCCCCTCATCGACATCGCGGTGGTCAATGAATCCGAGGCCGAGTTGCTCCAGCCATACGGGGTGAAAACCTTAGTGATTACCCAGGGCGCCGCAGGCGCCTGGCTGGTCCAGGAGGGCCAGCGTCAGTTTTGTCCCGCCGTGCCCGCCGAGGCGCTTGATACTACCGGCGCGGGCGACACGTTCCTCGCCGTCATGTTGGCCTCCGCCCTGCTGCGCGGCGTCGCGCCGGATGCGCTGGCGCTGGCGCACGCCAGTCGCGCTGCCGCCATTACGGT
>NZ_GL882766.1:0-1374 GCF_000195655.1 Klebsiella sp. MS 92-3 | reverse complement strand
CGGGCGGCGCGCGCTGACCTACTTAAACAGCGGACGGTATGAATCGACGTTCGCTTTGGTCACCACCGTCGCCGGAACCAGAATGGTTTTCGGCACGGTTTTACCCGACGTGATGCTGTTCAGCGCATTCAGGGCTTCGGCGCCCATCTTTTCCGGGTCCTGCTGCAGTACGGCGGTGACGTAGCCGCCGTCCATACCGGAAATCGCCTTCGCCGTCAGATCCCAGCCAAAGACTTTAATATCTTTCTGCCGCCCCTGGTTTTCCACGGCGGCGATAGCGCCGAGCAGCGCGGGTTCGCCGGTGGCATAAATCGCTGTCAGATCCGGGTTACCGGTGATCAGGTTTTCCGCCGCAGTCATCGCTTTATCCTGCACGTTCTGCCCGTCGACCACGTTAGCGATAGTAATCTTCGGATTGCTTTTCAGCGTCTCTTCGAACCCTTTCTGCCGCTGGTTCTGAATGGCCGAATTCAGCGCGCCGACAATACCCAGTCGCGCCTGGCCACCCATCTCTTTCTGCACGTAGTCCACGAAGTATTGACCGATAATTCTGCCGCCTTCAATATTATCAACGCCGACCTGAGCTGCCTGTGGCCCGGCCGGTAATACGGCATCAATCGCAATCACCGGAATGTTTGCGGCGGCGGCTTCTTTAACCGCTGGCATGATCCCGTTAACGTCGATAGCAGCAACCAGAATGCCTTTAACGCCTTGCTGAATATAGTTTTCTATCGCGTCATTTTGCGCCACGGGATTATCGTTAGAGTTAAAAATAACTAAATCCTTGCCACTGGCTTTGGCCGCATCCTGTGCGCCTTTATTCATCAGATTAAAGAACAGCGCCTGTTGGTTGATTTGTACCAGCGCATAAGTCGGACCGGCAGCGCTGGCGGCAGAAATAAAACTCATGGATGCCAGCATGGTCGTGGCGACAGCAAGGAAACGCAGTTTTCCGGTGTGAAATAACATCATCAGTATCCTCGTCGGGAATAGTTGATAGCCAGCAGAGTTCCGCGCCGCATGCGAACGCAGAAGGATTATTTTTTTTTGGCGGGCAAATATCGTCTATATCGCCAGAACAATCATTGAACGTTCGGCGGATACCTGCTTAATGTCATCCCGGCAACCGGTCCGTGTCGGTGCGCGACTGGAATAACTTAAACGGGGTTGGGAATGACTTCCCGAATGATGCGGTAAACTGCCTATACAATTCTCCGCTGATTAAAATTTGTCAAGCATTTATTTTTGGTGATTGTTCGCAGAGAAATTGCTGTATCCACCGCGCTTAACTATGTTACAGATAGCCGATTCTGGCAGAAATGGCGCAGGAAATGAGTATAAAACGTGGGTAATGACTCCAACTTATTGATAGTG
>NZ_GL882765.1:0-566 GCF_000195655.1 Klebsiella sp. MS 92-3 | reverse complement strand
TGTGTAAGTTCACACAGATATTGCAATTGCCTCAGAACACTAAAGGAGGGATTGCCAGATGTTGATGCAGCATATCGGTGTCGGCTATTTTGGGTATTACCGAGCAACTGCTTATGCGATGAAACACTCTCTTATGCCCGAGATTGCGAAGTTAAGAATGAAGGCTCTGAACTTCTGGGATAAGCACGGGATCCGTGCCGCAGCTGATGCTTTTGACGTATCAACGCGAACACTCTACTGGTGGCGCCGGTTACTGCGCACCGGTGGTCCAGAAGCACTAATTCCAAGAAGCAAAGCCCCTCTGGTTCGCCGTTCAAGGCACTGGCATCCTGATGTACTCAAGGAGATCAGGCGTCTGAGAACTGAGTTACCCAATCTCGGCAAAGAGCAGATTTTTGTCAGGCTGAAACCATGGTGTGAAGCGCGGCATTTTACCTGTCCCAGCACGTCAACCATTGGAAGAATCATTGCTGGTGCTCACGATAAAATGCGGATGATCCCCGTACGCCTCAGCGCCAGGGGCAAAGCCCGGTTGATAAAAAAACGCTCAGTGAAGCCCAGAAGAC
>NZ_GL882764.1:0-820 GCF_000195655.1 Klebsiella sp. MS 92-3 | reverse complement strand
GGCACTGTTGCAAATAGTCGGTGGTGATAAACTTATCATCCCCTTTTGCTGATGGAGCTGCACATGAACCCATTCAAAGGCCGGCATTTTCAGCGTGACATCATTCTGTGGGCCGTACGCTGGTACTGCAAATACGGCATCAGTTACCGTGAGCTGCAGGAGATGCTGGCTGAACGCGGAGTGAATGTCGATCACTCCACGATTTACCGCTGGGTTCAGCGTTATGCGCCTGAAATGGAAAAACGGCTGCGCTGGTACTGGCGTAACCCTTCCGATCTTTGCCCGTGGCACATGGATGAAACCTACGTGAAGGTCAATGGCCGCTGGGCGTATCTGTACCGGGCCGTCGACAGCCGGGGCCGCACTGTCGATTTTTATCTCTCCTCCCGTCGTAACAGCAAAGCTGCATACCGGTTTCTGGGTAAAATCCTCAACAACGTGAAGAAGTGGCAGATCCCGCGATTCATCAACACGGATAAAGCGCCCGCCTATGGTCGCGCGCTTGCTCTGCTCAAACGCGAAGGCCGGTGCCCGTCTGACGTTGAACACCGACAGATTAAGTACCGGAACAACGTGATTGAATGCGATCATGGCAAACTGAAACGGATAATCGGCGCCACGCTGGGATTTAAATCCATGAAGACGGCTTACGCCACCATCAAAGGTATTGAGGTGATGCGTGCACTACGCAAAGGCCAGGCCTCAGCATTTTATTATGGTGATCCCCTGGGCGAAATGCGCCTGGTAAGCAGAGTTTTTGAAATGTAAGGCCTTTGAATAAGACAAAAGGCTGCCTCATCGCTAACTTTGCAACAGTGCC
>NZ_GL882763.1:58300-65918 GCF_000195655.1 Klebsiella sp. MS 92-3 | reverse complement strand
GGAGGCTCGCCGCCCACACCTTGTAGGTCACGAGCGGCATCCTGGCCTTCCCGCCGGCGGATGACCTTGCGCGGGTCAAGGCTAGCGATCCGTAAGGCCACGGTATTGCGCGCCGGCACTCGCAGTTTTTGAGCCTTGCACACCTGAGTGACTTCGCGGTGAAAGGCCGCTAGGCTGCGCTTCTGCTTGGTCAGGAACCGCTTTTGCAGTTGCTCGTGGATGACGCGCTCGACCGGTTCCGGCAAGCGCCCCTTACCTTTACCTCCACCGGACTGGCCGGGCACCAGATCCGTCACGAGGCCGCTGCCTTGCCGGGCACGCCGGATCAGAACGTATACCTGGCGCCGAGACAAGCCCAGCGCCTGAGCCGCCATATCGGCCGCTTCGTGCCCGACCGTCTCCGACTGCGCCAACGGACTGATGATCTCCGCACGACGGCGCGCACGCTCCCAAGCCTCATCAGGCAGAGTGGCCACGCCTTGTTCTGGAATCCGTGGGGTGTCCGTCGCCATGCTCACCTCGCTTTGGTGCACACGAGTATTGAGCATAGTCGAGATTGGTGCAGATCACTTCTGATATTGAACTGTCAGGAGCTGGCTGCACAACAGCCATTACGCCCAATCAACTGGTGCAGTCGTCTTCTGAAAATGACATCTGACATCGTTTGCACATGGCATCTGACATCAAGTTAGGGTATGCCTCAATCTGACGGCTGCGAACCGCCAGGGACAGGCGCAATGTCAGATTCTGTCGCGGCCTTGGCGCGTGCCTGGAAGCGTTCATAGCAATCCAGCCCGCAGAAATGTTCGACGTATTCCGCGCCTTCCGGGGTGAAGGCGGCATCGAGCGGAATTTCTTTGCAGCATACGCAGCAGGTGGTGCAACTGGCAGTGTTCGGGGCGTTTGCGTTCATGGTGGTACTCCTCCAGATTGGTAGCGAAGCTCAAAGCTGCCCACTCTCGGCTGGCTGGGAAGCGGTCATGATCTTCCCTTGAAGGCCCGCAGCAGCCGCGTCACAGACAGGACAAACAAGCCGGTCAGCGTGAGGGCTGCAATACCCCAGTGCTCCCCGATGAACGCGCCGGCCGTCGTGCCGGCTAGCACAATGGCGAGAATCGGCAAATGGCAGGGACAGGTGAGCACGGCCAGCGCGCCCCACAAGTAGCCGGTGATCGGTTTGTGCGTCTCAGACGGCAAGTGCTCTGGGCTGTTCATGGCAGACTCTCCGCGTGCTGTGCCGGTTCGGTTGGCATGGCGGCCAGTTGCATTTCGAGGCTGGCCAGGGCCTCGCGCCGACGCTCGACGAGTTGCCGCAACACGGCAAGCTGCGCAGACGCACCGTCACCGTCCGCAGCATCCAGCGCCCGGCACAGCCGCGCCAGTGCGTCCAGGCCGATACCCGCTTCGAAGGCAGCCCGTACAAAGCGCAGCCGTTGCAACGCGGTGTCATCGAACAAGCCGTAGCCGCCCGTGGTGTACGCGACCGGCCGTAGCAATCCGCGCAGCAGGTAGTCGCGCACGATATGCACGCTCACCCCGGCATCAAGGGCCAGCCGGGACACTGTGTAGGCGCTCATTGAACACCTCCTTTTCCTCATCCGGCGCAGCACGAAAGCTGCTTCACGTCCTTGCTGAAGGTCTGCGCCGCGAGCTTCAGCCCTTCGACCATGGTCAGGTAGGGGAACAATTGGTCGGCCAGTTCCTGCACGGTCATACGGTTGCGAATGGCGAGCACCGCCGTCTGGATCAGTTCACCCGCTTCCGGGGCCACCGCTTGCACGCCGATGAGCCGTCCGCTACCTTCCTCGATGACCAGCTTGATGAAGCCGCGTGTGTCGAAGTTGGCAAGCGCACGCGGCACGTTATCCAGTGTTAGCAGGCGACTGTCGGTCTCGATCCCGTCGTGATGTGCTTCCGCCTCGCTGTAGCCCACGGTGGCGACCTGCGGGTCGGTGAACACCACGGCCGGCATTGCGGTCAGGTCCAGGGCCGCATCGCCGCCAGTCATGTTGATCGCCGCACGAGTGCCGGCCGCTGCCGCCACATAGACGAACTGCGGCTGGTCGGTGCAGTCGCCGGCCGCGTAGATGTTCGGGCTACTGGTGCGCATGCCCTTGTCGATGACGATGGCCCCCTGCGCATTGACGGCTACCCCCGCCGCTTCCAATGCCAGGCTGCGCGTGTTCGGTGTCCGGCCGGTGGCGACCAGCAGCTTGTCGGCGCGCAATTCACCGTGCGTGGTGGTCAGCACGAATTCACCGTCCATATGGGCGACCTGGCTGGCTTGCGTGTGCTCCAGCACCTCGATGCCCTCGGCACGGAAAGCGGCTGTCACCGCCTCGCCGATGGCCGGGTCTTCACGGAAGAACAAGGTATTGCGCGCCAGGGCCGTGACCTTGCTGCCCAGCCGGGCAAAGGCTTGCGCCAGCTCCAGCGCCACCACCGACGAGCCGATTACGGCAAGGCGTTCGGGAATGGTGTCGCTCGCCAGGGCCTCGGTGGAAGTCCAGTAGGGTGACTCTTTCAAGCCCGGAATCGGCGGGACCGCCGGGCTGGCACCCGTGGCGACCAGGCAGCGGTCGAACATCACGACGCGCTCGCCACCCTCGTTCAAACTAACGATAAGGCTCTGGTCGTCCTTGAAACGCGCTTCACCGTGCAGAACGGTGATGGCTGAATTGCCGTCCAGGATGCCTTCGTACTTGGCATGACGGAGTTCTTCGACACGGGCCTGCTGCTGGGCCAGCAGCCGCTCGCGCAAGATCGTCGGCGGTGTGGGTGGCATGCCGCCGTCGAATGGGCTTTCCCGGCGCAGATGGGCGATGTGGGCGGCGCGGATCATGATCTTGGACGGCACACAACCGACGTTGACGCAGGTGCCGCCGATGGTGCCGCGCTCAATCAGCGTGACCTGCGCGCCTTGCTCGACGGCCTTCAGTGCTGCCGCCATCGCGGCTCCACCGCTACCAATGACGACGACCTGCAACGGGCGTTCGTTGCCACTGGGCTTATCAGCGGCCCCTATCCAGCCGCGCATCTTGTCGAGCAGGCCGGCGCGGTTGTCCGTCGGTGGCGCATCGGCAAGCGTTGCCTCGTAGCCCAGTCCGGCCACGGCGGTAGTCAGCGCATCCGATGACGTGCCCGCCTCAATGGCGAGTTGCGCTGTGCCCTTCGGATAGGACACCAGCGCCGATTGCACGCCGGGCACTTTCTCCAAGGCTTCCTTGACGTGAGCCGCGCACGAGTCGCAGGTCATCCCGGTGATTTTCAGGGTGGTCATGTATTTTTCCTTTTCTGTGGTGGCTACGGCTGTTGCCGTCAGCCACGTTGTTCTGGCAATTCACAGCTGTCCGGCCCGCAGCGGCGATGTGCTGGCGAGATGAAATCCCAGACCGACACCCCAACCATCAAGGCCAGGCCGACATAGAGCAGTCCACCGCTCTGCCAGCCGTAAGCCCGCATTAAAAACACCGCTGCCAGCACCAAGATCGGGCCTATCGTGCCGAGCGCCGTGCGTCGCCACTGTCGATGATTGAGCCAAGCGATAGCATTGGCGAGTAACGCGATGCCGGCGAACATCGGCAGCAGGATGCCAATGAATAGCCCCTCGTACTGGCTCAAGAAGCCCAGTCCGATGGCCGCGCCAAAGCTGGCGATGGCAGGAAAACAGGCGGCGCAGCCCATCGCGGAAACGACGCTGCCGAGCGCGCCGGTTTTGCCAGCGATGCGCGTGATGAGTCCCATGTGTCGCTCCCGAGTTCGGTTAACGGATCAGCGTTTGAGGCTGGACGGATAGCCCGCGTCCTCGGTCGCCTTGGTCAACTTCTGGACGTTGGTCTTGGCATCGTCGAAGGTGACGACGGCCTGGCGCTTGTCGAAACTTACGTCGGTCTTGCTCACGCCCTCAACCTTGGAAAGCGCGTGCTTGACAGTGATCGGGCAAGAGGCGCAGGTCATGCCAGGCACGGACAGCGTGACGGTCTGGGTGGCGGCCCACACGGGGGCAACAACGGCAGCGAGGGCGAGGGCGGCAAACAGTTTTTTCATGATGAACTCCTGTGATTAATAGAAAAATGGCATGACGTAGGGAAATCCGAGCGAGACCAGGACCAGCGCGGCCACGATCCAGAAAATGAGCTTGTAAGTAGCTCGCACTTGGGGAATCGCGCAGACCTCACCCGGTTTGCAGGCTTGCGCCGGGCGGTAGATGCGCCGCCAGGCGAAAAACAGCGCGACCAGCGCTGCGCCGATGAAGATCGGGCGATAGGGTTCCAGCACCGTCAGGTTGCCGATCCATGCCCCGCTGAACCCCAAGGCGATCAAAACCAGCGGCCCCAGGCAGCAGGCCGACGCAAGAATGGCGGCCAGCCCACCGGCGAAGAGCGCGCCGCGCCCGTTTTGTGGTTCAGACTTTTGTGGTTCAGACATACGCTTGTCCTTTCAAATTTGGTTTGGATAGCTTAAGCTTACTTCCGTAGTTATGTACGGAGTCAAGCGATATGCAAATTAATTTTGAGAATCTGACCATTGGCGTTTTTGCCAAGGCGGCCGGGGTCAATGTGGAGACCATCCGGTTCTACCAGCGCAAGGGCCTGCTGCCGGAGCCAGACAAGCCCTATGGCAGCATTCGCCGCTATGGCGAGGCGGATGTAACACGAGTGCGGTTCGTGAAATCGGCCCAGCGGCTGGGCTTTAGCCTGGACGAAATCGCCGAGCTACTGCGGCTGGAGGATGGCACCCATTGCGAGGAAGCCAGCGGCCTGGCCGAGCACAAGCTCAAGGATGTGCGCGAGAAGATGGCCGACTTGGCACGCATGGAGGCCGTGCTGTCTGAACTGGTGTGCGCCTGCCATGCGCGGAAAGGGAACGTTTCCTGCCCGCTGATTGCGTCACTGCAAGACGGAACGAAGCTCGCTGCATCGGCGCGGGGGAGTCACGGGGTGACTACGCCTTAGCGTGCTTTATTTTCCGAATTCTGAGACGACCCCGGATAGATGCACTTCGCTACGTGGAATAATGGGTCCGATATTTACTGCGGACCCGTCTAAGAATCAACTACCTGCATAGGATATTTGCTAGGGGAGCTTACAGATATTGACTCAGCAGTGCCTCAAGACTGTTCTGGTCCACGGCAAACAGGCGAATACCTTCGGCGAGCTTTTCCACTGCCATCGCATCCTGATTATGAGCCCAGTAGAACTCAGCTTCGGTCATCGCTATGGGCTTCGCCTGGATTTCACCTTCATACGTCAGCGGCATTGGTACCGCCCCCTGAGTTTGCTGCAACTGCGCCAGCAACGCCGGGGAAACGGTAAGACGATCGCATCCGTTAAGCGCCAGCACCTGTTCCGGCGTACGGAAACTGGCCCCCATCACCACGGTGCGGTAGCCGTGCATTTTATAGAAGCGATAGATCTTCTGCACTGATTCGACACCCGGATCGTTCTCGACGGTGAAGGTGGTATCAGGGTTGTTTTTCTTGTACCAGTCGTAGATACGGCCCACAAACGGGGAAATCAGGAAAACATTGGCATCGGCACAGGCTCTGGCCTGGGCAAAGGAGAACAGTAGCGTGAGGTTACACTGGATACCTTCTTTTTCCAGCGTTTCTGCGGCACGGATCCCTTGCCAGGTGGCAGCAAGCTTAATCAAAACCCGACCTTTGCCAATACCTTTCTCTTCATACAGTGCAATAATTTCCCGCGCTTTAGCAATACTGGCCTGGGTATCAAACGAGAGGCGAGCATCCACTTCAGTTGAAATACGACCCGGAACGTTTTTCAGGATCAGCACCCCGATGCTCACCGCCAGATAATCGGCAATATCCGCAGGTTGTACCGGCTTTCCATTCTGGCGGGACTTCACCGCCGCGACGGCATCTTTTACCAGTTTCTGGTACTGCGGAAGCTGCGCCGCTTTATAAATAAGCGAAGGGTTAGTGGTCGCATCTTCAGGCTGGTAAGCCATAATGCTGTCAATATCCCCGCTGTCGGCAACAATCGTGGTTCGCTGCTTTAGTTGTTCAAGCTGATTCATGGCATAAACCTGTATTTCATAATTGGGCAGCAAATAGCAAGGAGGGGCCAGAGCCCGCTCCTTATTGCTAAGCTGGATAGGTGGTTATTTTGCCTGCGCGACGCGGGTGGTCAGGCCTGGCATATTGAAGCACTCTGCTTCGTTCTGGATCATATCTTTAATTTTATTAACCACATAACGCTCGGGTTCGACACCAAACGACTTCAGATTAGCAAACATGGTTTGCATCTCTTTGACTACCGCTGGTTTTTCGTAGTTGTAGTGGCCGCTGAGTTCAAGAATCTCTTTCAACAATTCTGGCTCGTTAAAGATTTGCTCTTCAGACTTGTTTTTGTGCTCATCAGTCATCCATTTTTCCCATTTGTGGCTCAGCACACACTCGCGGGTCAGGACGGTTTTTAAATCAGACGCTGACTTGATAAAGCCTTTTGCTGCCAGATCTTTCTCGACTTCCGCCAGCTTCAGATAAGCGCGGGTTTCAATGGTGCCGTAGGCTGGGGCGACGTTCATTGCCGTGATGCCCAGACCCGGATGTTTCAACAGGATCTCATCCGGAAGATAGTCACCATTATGCTCTTTCAGACCAACGCCGTGACGGGTGCTGATAGCCGAAAGCTCTGCGGACTGCTTATCGTTAAAATGGCCAACGTTTTTGGTCAGGCGGGTCAGGGTACCGGTCTGACCAACGATAAACAGCGGCTGCGGCAGCGATTCGGCAGCAAGACGCTTATTCAGCTCGATAATAAACCCTTCATAGGCGCTGACGTCGGTCAGGCCGCCATTGGTTTCTTCAGTTCCGACTTCATAGAAGAACTCCTTCAGGTTATTTGCCTTCCGGTACTCTTCGCAGAAGCGGATCAGCTCAACGGTACGACTCAGCACCAGTTCGATATCAATGACTTTACCGACGACATACGGGTCTTTTGTAGGGTCGATGTGCAGCAGGTCGAAACCGGCGTCCATATCGACCTGATAAGAGCGGCGCGCCAGCGCCATCGCTTCGGCTTCAGGAATATGGTCTTTGCGTTCTTTATCACGCTGCCACGGGCCACCGTGGTCGCGGCAGAGGAAGTAATCACCGTCGAAGCCGACTTTTTCCGCCATCGCTTTCAGGTCGGCGGCAAAGCGAAATTGATCCCAGTTGTTAACGTAACCCGCGCCAAACTCATCTGCATCAACCTGGTTGCGGCTGGCAATAAACATCAGCGGCAGGTCTTTTTCTTTACCCAGCTCAAAACAGGCCTGAATTAATGCCGGAGACATGGGGCCAATTCCCAGCATTGTTGATTTTCCACCGTTAACAATATAATCGACGTACTGTTTCATTGTGTTTTTCATGATAACTCCTCAGACTTTATTCATATCAGAAGTGATTGTTTTTTTAGCCGACTCTTTTTTTACCGGCTCGCTAATGTTGGGGCGCAGAATATATAGGCAGATTGCGGTGACAATAACGCCGATAGCCATATCGATGGCGTACCATACAGGTGCTTTATTGACGCCTGCGATGGCAATTAATCCGCCGTGTGGAACCATTGATTCAACGCCGTGAACCATTGCCAGACCGGCACCGACGGCGCTG
>NZ_GL882763.1:48965-58196 GCF_000195655.1 Klebsiella sp. MS 92-3 | reverse complement strand
CCGACGGCGCTGCCGATAATTATTGATGGCAGAACGGTCTTCAGGTTTTTAACGGCGAAAGGAATGGCCCCCTCGGTAATACCAATTAATCCCATAAAGGCAGCAGAGGTTCCCATTCGTCTTTCATCTTCAGCCCATTTACGTGGTGAAATAAAAGTAGAAAGTGCAATGCCCAGTGGCGGAATAGCACAGGCAACACGGTAAGCGCCGTTCGGACCATAAATACCTTCAGCCATTAATGCGAGAGTAAATGCCGTCGCGGTTTTATTGACCGGGCCACCCATATCAAAGGCCGCCATGGCACCGACAATCAGACCAAGTACCAGTCCGCTGCTTCCCTGCATTTGTGAGAGCATGGAAACCAGCCATTTCATGGCAAAACCGATGGGCCCAATCAGTACATACAGATAGAGCATGCCGACGATGACGCTTGAGGCGATGGGAATAATCATGATCGGCATAACAGGCATCAGCACCTTACCGACTTTCCAGCCTTTTACCCATTTGGTCACGTATCCGCTGAGAATACCGAGCAGCATCGCCCCCAGAAAACCGGTTACCACATGGTCTGCACCCAGCGGCGTGCTGGCCATAAAGCCGGTGATTAAACCCGGCGTCAGCCCCGGCTTACCGGCGATAGAGTAGGAGATATACGCCGCCAGCACCGGGATCATCATCCCGAGGCCCGCGCTGCCGATAGCGCCGAGGTTTAATAAGAATGGGTTGGTCACCACCATGCCTTTACCCGCGACCGGCTCACCGCCAATCAGGGAGAGTGCCAGACAGATACCGCCGACCACCACCACCGGCATCATATATGACACCCCGGTACTAAATGCTTTGACTAAATCATCCTTGATGACTTTCATTTTTTCCGACATTTTCATCCTCCAGGAATCTTTATTTTTAAGATGATTGTGATATTCAGGCGAAATCATCCCCGGACGCATTTACGTCGTAATTTAAATAAAGAGTTCGCAGAAATTTAATTAACGTTATTATTCACCGGTACCGAATGCCGAAAGTAAATCAGGACCGGTGGGTTGGTTATTTCACCAGTTTTTCAGCCCGGTCAATAATCGCTGCTGGATCGCGAACCACCTCTGCCGGGTTCAGCGAAATAATCAGTCCAGCGTCTTCTTTTTCTTCAAAGCGCTCAACGCCTTCAATACCAATAGCAATTGCCAGAATCACCACATCGGCTTCGGCAATCTCATCTTCGCTTAATTCATTTTCAATTCCCATGCCGCCTTGGGTCTCGACTTTGACGTCATAACCCCTTTTTTTGCACTCCTGCTCGATAGCTTCCTGCGCCATATAGGTGTGGGCGACTCCGGTAATGCATGCTGCGACTCCGACAATTTTCATGAGTGACTCCTGATTTTTTATTTGGCTGTGGTTTTAAACATTGCTTAATAAATCCTGATTTCATACGGCCAGAGTATTGGCCATCAGGTTGTAGAGTACGTTGACGTTTTCGGCCTGTTTTATTTCATTGCGGAAATCCTCTTTCATTAACTTTCTGGCAAGCGTGGAGAAATATTTCATATGCTCATTAGGGTCGGCGGATTTACTGACGGTGAGCATGAATACGGTTTCGACTTCCTGATCGCCCCACATAATGGGCGACGCAAGGGTTGCCATACTGATGGTGGAGTAGTGAATATGGTCCGACTTGGTGTGCGGAATGGCGAAGCCATAGCCCACGGCGGTGGAGAATGAGTCTTCGCGGGTCCAGATATCATCGGTTAATTGATCCCGATTATCGGTGCGATGGTGCAGCCACAGATTGTCGGTCATCTTTTTGATAACTTCGTTTTTATCTCTGGCCTGTAGTCCGCAAAGAATAAACTCCGGGGCGAGGATCGGCATTTTGCTGACCGCTTTTACGTCCGGTGAACGCAGCGCGGCTTTGACATCAGCGGAACGTTTTAACGCCACAATGTTCTGCGACAGCCCCTGGCATTTGGCATAACTCAGCTCGCGCAGCGCATGTTTTACACCCGGAATCGAGGTGCCGCTCATGCTGAGTTCGTCAAAGCCCATGCCAACGAATAGCGGCAGAAAATCTTTGCTTGCACCCAATTCTCCGCAGATACCTATCCACTTGCCCGCGCGGTGGACTTCGTCGGCGGCATACTGCATGGCGCGCAGGAATGCCGGGGAATAGTTGTCGTATACCGCCTCAACCTGCGTATTTCCACGGTCGGCGGCAAAAAAGTACTGCGTCAGGTCGTTGCTGCCCACGCTGAAGAAATCCGCGTATTCCGCTATTTCGCTAATCGCGAAGATAACGGAGGGGATCTCCAGCATCACGCCGAGCGAGATGCTGTCGTTGAATGCCAACCTTTCATCACGCATCGTACTTTTGACCTCTTCGAGGACTTCACGGCACCAGATAACTTCATCAACGTTGGCGATCATCGGGATCATGATTTTGGCATCGCCAAAAGCCGAGGCGCTGAGGATAGCCTTGAGCTGCATGGCGAAAAGGTCGCGATAACGCGGATAAGTTCGCACCGCCCGGAAGCCGAGAAACGGGTTTTCTTCTTCGCCGATGCTCATATAGTCGACAGGTTTATCGCCGCCAATGTCGAAGGTGCGGAAGATAACCGGTTTCCCTTGTGCAACTTGTATCACCTGGCTGTAGAGCTCAGCCAGTTCGTGGTAGTCCGGTGCGGATTCACGGTCCATGAATGACATTTCGGTACGAAATAGTCCGATGCCTTCAGCGCCGTTGCTGAAGGCTGCCTCGGCTTCCGCCAGGCTGGCGATATTGGCGGCTATCTCAATGCTGTGATGATCGCTGGTGGTCGCTGCCTGATAGACATTAGCCAGCATCTGTTGCTGCATACTCTGCTGAACGGCAATTTCATTCTGGTAATAGCGCAGGACTTTCTCATCCGGAGCGATAATTAAAATACCCGGATTGCCATCGATGATGATGTCCATTTCTGTATTCAGCTGCAGGGTCGAAAAATCAATATCTGTCAGAGTCGGGATACCGAGCGAACGTGCAAGGATAGCGGTGTGCGACGTTTTACCCGTGGCGGATAATACCATCCCGGCAAGAAACTCTTTATTGATCCCGAGAAATTGACTTGGTGTCAGACTGTTGGCCAGAATAATCGATGGTTGCGTTAATTCAAGACTGTTCTGCGGTAATATACCTGGGCCATAGATCGCAGTAAGTAATTGTCCGGTAATATCGAGAACATCCAGGGTCCGCTCTTTAATGTATTTGCTTGATGAGCGATTAAGAATTTCACAGAATTCCATTGCAGCTTTAATCACCGCATCCCAGGTATTGTCACCACCGGAAATCGCCGAGGAGATATGGCTTTGAAAGGTCGCATCGGTGATAATGGATAAATGCGCCTGTAAAATATCGTGCTCAACGCCTTTTTTAATTTCCAGCGCAGCCTGCTTCTCTTGCTTAAGCGCCTCTAAACCCGCCAGAAAAATACGCTGCTGATGCTCCGTGGAATACTCACCGCCCGGGTTACGCGCCAGCATTTCGTCCAGAGACAGGCTCTGAATACGAACGGGTTTGGCAATGGCAACACCGCCGCTGATGCGTGAACCCTGAATAAAACTGAGCTGAGTCTCCCGCAGCGAACGCGGGAGATAGCCCGCAGGCGCTGCGGCTTCATCTGCATGACTAACCTCGAAGGAGGGCAGTTTTTTAAGCAGCGCACTCAGCTGCTGAGCAGCGTTTGCAGCATCTTTTCCGCTGATTGTAATTTCACAGGCGTCGTTGAGTAAGGTATCGGTGGCGACAATCGAGAGGGCGCTTTTACCATTACCCTGAATGCCGCTGCGAATATTATTCCAGCACACCGTAGATTGAAATGTATTGCACAGCCGTTCGATATACCCCGCCGGTCTGGCGTGAATACCATCCTTTAGATCACATTGATACGTTATTATCTCTGACATCATTGCTCCCGATAATCATTTAGCCAGGGCTAATTAATTTTCTTTGCAGATGTGGGTGTCTGCATTTCATGTTTTATATCCTTCATCGTTCTCAGTTATCTTTGAATAGAAAAAAAGTGACCTTTGCTTGAATAAAAAAGCCTGATTATTATTTTGTGATCGAGGTCATGAAATTATATGGAATTACTGTGGTGTGTGTGTTGCGAGATGATTTAAGTAATTGTGATGGCAGCCGCACTATTATTAACGGGTGAGCAGTGGTCACGTAATTGCTATTAAAGTGACTTTCTTTCTATTCAATGGTCATGGGTAATGGAGTACAAAATAATACACACTCTATTTATTTCGTTGTGGTAATTACGATGCATTTTCGTGGAATATTACTGGATTTAGACGGGACGCTGGTGAACTCGCTGGATTTCGTAGAGGCCTCCTGGAGTTTATGGGCCACTAAAAAAGGGCTGGAACCGGGGACGGTATGCCATTATCTCCACGGTAAACCCGCTTTGAGTACGCTGCGCCACTTTATGCCCGATGCCAGCGAACAGATCATCATCGACGAATTTCTCGCGCTGGAAGAGTTTGAAGCGAGCAATACTGACGGCATCACTGCGGTTAACGGGGCTGTTGATTTTCTCCGCCAGCTTGAGCAGTTGCAGGTCCCCTGGGCCATTGTGACTTCCGGGTCGCTGAAGGTTGCCTCAGCACGGATCCGACAAGCCGGTTTCCCCGTTCCGCCGGTGCTGGTGACCAGCGAAGATATTCATCATGGCAAGCCGCATCCGGAGCCGTTCCTGACGGGTGCAGCCCGACTCGGTCTTTCTCCCGCTAATTGCCTCGCTTTTGAAGACTCCACTGCCGGTCTGCTTTCTGCCACCCAGGCAGGGTGCGTGGTGGTTGAAGTCCTGACTCGCCAGTCTGTAGTTCACGATATCGATACCTGGAAAACCATTGATAACTCCCTCGCCCTGCGCGTAACGCGCAAGGGCGAGGCAGATTTTTTACTTAAGATTCAGAGGGAGTTTTAAATGTCATCACGAAAAACCCTGGCCAATGCCATCCGTATGCTGAGTGTCGATGCCGTTCAGCGAGCTAATTCCGGTCATCCGGGCGCACCGATGGGAATGGCGGATATTGCCGAAGTCCTGTGGCGGGATTTTCTCAACCATAACCCGAATAACCCCGCGTGGGCTAACCGCGACCGTTTTGTGCTCTCCAACGGTCACGGCTCAATGCTGATCTACAGCCTGCTGCACCTTACCGGCTATGATTTGCCGATTGATGAGCTGAAAAACTTCCGTCAGCTGCATTCGAAAACGCCGGGGCACCCAGAGGTGGGTTACACCGCGGGCGTCGAAACCACCACCGGGCCGCTGGGGCAGGGGATCGCCAATGCGGTCGGCATGGCTATCGCCGAGAAAACCCTCGCGGCGCAATTTAACCGCCCGGGCCACGACATTGTCGATCACTTCACATATACCTTTATGGGCGACGGTTGCATGATGGAGGGCATTTCTCATGAAGTTTGCTCCCTGGCCGGGACGCTGAAGCTCGGTAAGCTGGTGGCGTTCTACGACGATAACGGCATCTCTATCGATGGTCACGTCGAGGGATGGTTCACCGACGACACCGCCAAACGCTTTGAGGCTTACGGCTGGCATGTGGTACGCGGAGTCGATGGGCATGATCCTGAATCCATTCGTGCCGCGATTGATGTTGCAAAGTCGATTACCACCATGCCGACGTTAATTATCTGCAAAACGGTGATTGGTTTTGGCTCTCCGCATAAAGCGGGTACTCATGATGTCCACGGCGCGCCGCTGGGCGAGGCTGAAGTGGCGGCAACGCGTGAAGCGCTGGACTGGCCGTATCCACCGTTTGTTATCCCCACTGAGATAGCTTCGCAGTGGGACGCCCGCAAATCAGGGCAGGCTAAGGAGGCTGCGTGGAACCAGCAGTTTGCCGCATACGCGAAAGCGTTCCCCGAGCTGGCAGATGAATTTACCCGTCGGGTGAATGGGCAACTGCCTGCAGAGTTTGCCAGCAAGGCGCAGGCGTTTATTGAAAAATTGCAGGCCAAACCGGCGAAAATCGCCAGCCGTAAAGCCTCGCAGAATGCGATTGAAGCCTTCGGTCCACTGTTGCCGGAATTCCTCGGCGGCTCTGCGGATCTGGCTCCATCGAACCTGACCTTGTGGTCCGGGTCTAAAGCGATTAACGAAGACAGCGCCGGGAACTACATTCACTATGGCGTGCGAGAGTTCGGTATGACCGCTATCGCCAACGGTATTGCGCTGCACGGTGGCTTCCTGCCGTACACCTCGACGTTCCTGATGTTTGTCGAATACGCACGCAACGCAGTGCGCATGGCGGCGCTGATGAAGCAGCGTCAGGTGATGGTTTACACCCACGACTCTATTGGCCTGGGCGAAGATGGCCCGACCCATCAGCCTGTCGAGCAAATTGCCTCACTGCGCATGACGCCGAACCTCAGCACCTGGCGTCCCTGCGATCAGGTGGAGTCGGCGGTGGCGTGGAAATATGGTGTTGAGCGCCAGGATGGTCCTACGGCGCTGATTTTTTCCCGGCAAAACCTGACCCAGCAGGAACGGACCTGGCAGCAGGTGCAGGATATCGCGCGCGGCGGCTATGTACTGAAGAATTGCGAGGGGCAACCGCAGCTGATCCTTATCGCGACCGGCTCGGAGGTGGAGCTGGCGGTAGCCGCATGGCAGCAACTGACGGCTGAAGGTGTGAAGGCGCGGGTGGTCTCCATGCCGTCCACCGATGTCTTCGACAAGCAGGATGCGGCGTATCGTGAAGCGGTGTTGCCGCAGGCGGTTTCTGCGCGTATTGCCGTGGAAGCGGGGATCGCGGATTACTGGTTTAAATATGTCGGGCTGAACGGCGCGATTATCGGTATGCAGACCTACGGCGAGTCCGCCCCGGCGGAACAGCTTTATCAGGAGTTTGGCATTACCGTTGAGGTGGTGTTGCAGCAGGCAAAAGCGCTTCTGGCTTAACCTTTAACGGCCTCTTACATGCTAAGGGGCCGTTTTTCATTAAGGGGAGAGATAACATGTATCCCGTCGACCTTCATATGCATACCCTGGCCAGCACCCACGCCTATAGTACGGTTCATGACTATATCGCCGCCGCGGCGCGTAAACATATTCGCCTGATCGCCATTACCGACCATGGCCCGGAAATGGTTGATGCGCCACATCCGTTTCACTTTAATAATTTGCGTGTGCTGCCGCGCGTTGTCGATGGTGTGGGGATCCTGCGCGGTATTGAGGCCAATATCAAACCTGGTGGTGAGACCGACTGCAGCGACAAAATGCGTGCGTCGCTGGATTTAGTGATTGCCGGATTCCATAAGCAGGTGTTTGCGCCTGCGGGCATCACCACCAATACCGATGCGCTGATTGCAGTAATAGCGAGCGGCAAGGTCCATATTATCAGCCACCCCGGTAACCCGGAGTATCCGATTGATATCCCGGCGGTGGTGGCCGCGGCTAAGGAGTGTCATGTGGCGTTGGAGGTCAATAACGCCTCTTTCGTCCATTCACGTAAGGGCAGTGAGGGGAACTGTCGCAAAATTGTAGCAGCCGTGCGCGACAGCGGCGGACTTCTCTCATTGGGTAGCGATTCACACAGCGCGTTTTCTCTGGGGGACTTTAGCGCCTGTCAGCATCTGCTGGTGGAGGCTGATTTTCCAGCATCAAGAGTGCTGAATACCTCTGTGCGACGAGTGCTGACGTTTCTGGAACAGCACGGCGGGGGGCGGATAGCCGAGCTTTATGGGCTTCCTGGCTAAAAATCTTGTGGGTTAAACCCTCTCCCAATAATGGGAGAGGAAGTTCGGCGTGTCTGTGCGGTTTTGAGACTGGACTGTTAGAGCCAGGGAAAACCACCTACAGGTCAATAACGTTGCCTCGCGGCAGATTTAAAGACTTGCGAATGGCGGCGATAACCTCAGTTGGTTTGAGTAACAGCGAATTAATACAAACATTCAGAATACGGCAACCTTCAAAGCGTGAAGGATTATCGATAGTAATATCGGATGCGATGATGGTGAGCTCAGACTCGAAAATATCTTTATCGGTAATTGGATTCTTAAGCCCCAGTACGCCCTGAGTCTCGATTTTGATCGCAAAGTAATACTGCTTCGCCAGTTTTTCCAGCTGTTCTGCGGCCATGTACGTATGCGCCACGCCGGTCGCGCACGCGGTCACCGCCACAATATGCAGATTACGTTCGCTGGAGAAAGGCTGAATCTCATCTCTTGTTGCACGAGTGGTCATGATCTTGCTCCTTTATTTTTGCGGCGGTATTCAAGCGGCGTACAGTCGTTGATATCGCGAAACACCTTGCAGAAATAGTTAGTATCTGTGAAACCGCACTTTTCTGAAACTTCGTTTATTTTCAGATTGGTATTGGTCAGCAGCGTTTTTGAACGTGAAATGCGGGCTAACTTGAGATATTCGTTAAATTTCACGTCTGACTCCTTCGAAAACAGACGCGACAGATAGCCTGGGGAAATATTAAACGTTTCGGCGACGCTTTCCCGGCTAATGTCCGTGTGGTAGTGACTATCGATATGGCTCTTAATTTCGTCCAGCAATGAGAAGGGAGCTCGCTGGTTATTCAGGCCATCGGTAATTTGATACAGCAGGTCGTTAAGCAGCGCATAGACCACGTGGGCAAAGGTCTCGCTGGTGGTATCTTGCGACCACGCCAGCGATTCAGCCAGGTCGAGAAGCCGATCGCGAACCGTACTGCTGGAGTTTTGCAGATTGTACTTCTCTACCTCTTTAAACTGCGTGCCATCCCAGTTGCTGATGCTGAAACCGACGTCCTGCTTCCAGAAGACTATCGACATGCAAATAACCGGGCTTTCCCACAGCGGCGAGTTCCAGCTATTGGCGGGGATATAGGTGATGGTGCCGACCGGACGTTCATATTTCACGATGCAGTCCACGCCTTTCGGCAGCAGCATGCGAAGTGTGCCCTTTACCGTCAACTCAATGCGCGGAACGTGCAGATGGTAGGCCATCGCCGGAGCCTGCGTATTGCCGTTAGCTACCATGACGCCTTTGTCTATCGAGCCCTGAGCGCTGAATTCACTGAGAATAGATTGAATAAATGTAGCCATATTATGCCCGAGGTTTGATAACTGTCTTCAGGACTTTCACCGCAAAGGCGGTGGTGATGCTCCCGGCGACCACCGAAACGATGTAGCCAAAATGGTTGCTGACTACCGGTAATACGATAAGTCCGCCCCACGGG
>NZ_GL882763.1:41855-48890 GCF_000195655.1 Klebsiella sp. MS 92-3 | reverse complement strand
CCCCCCCCGGGGGGGGGCGTTGGTTGCGCCAAACCATAGTGAGAGGATTGCCGCAACCGCACTGCCAAGCATAATTGCCGGGATCACCCGTACCGGATCCGCCGCCGCAAACGGAATTGCCCCTTCTGTTATCCCCATAAAGCCCATAATTATCGCTGGCTTACCGGCTTCTCGCTCCACATCATTAAAGATGTCTTTAAACAGAAAGGTTGCCAGCGCCAGCCCCAGAGGCGGAGTACAGTCGGCGGCAGCGACTGCTGCCATCAGCTGCGGGTTCGTTGAGATCAGTGCAACAGCAAAGAAAAAAGCGGTTTTATTCATTGGGCCGCCCATGTCAACGGCGATCATGCAGCCCAGGATGGTACCGAGGATAATAAACGACGCGCCCTGCATATTGCCAAGCCAGACGCTAAGCCACTTCATTAGCACGGCAATCGGGTCGCCAATGATGTAATACACCGCCATGCCGGTGAGAAAGGTCCCGATCAGCGGAATAATAAATATCGGTAATACCATGCGCAGGAAGTGGGGGGTTTTAAGCCGGGCGATCAGGTTCAACAGAACATAGACCACCAGCCCGGCAATAATCCCGGAGAGCATGCCGCCTAAAAATCCGGCGCCCATCTGATAAGCCATCAGGCCGCCGATGGCACCCGGCGCGATGCCCGGTTTATCGACCATCGAATACGCGATAAATCCTGACAGGATGGGGATAAACAGGGTTAAGCCAGCCATACCAATTTGCGACATGGCCTTCAGGAAACCATGGTCCGGTACGGCGGCTTCCCCGTTAAACATCACCGCGAGCGCCAACAGAACACCACCAGCGACGACAAACGGGATCATGTAGGAGACGCCGGTCATAAAATGTCGTTTAGTATTTTTTAATAGTTTTAACATGTCAGCCTCGTAACGTTTGCTGCTCAGAAGACCAGAGTTCTGGATATCAGCGTGTAAAGCGCTTCCGGGCTTTTTGCCGCTTTAATCTTGCTGACAAATTCATCATTCATGAGCATGCGCGCCAGGGTGGAGAAGTACTTCATATGCTCGTTATCCTGCGCGGATTTGCTAATCGTCAGCATGAACAGGGTATCCACCATGACGCCGCCCCAGGCGATAGGTTGCCTGAGCGTGGCAATACTGACGGAGGAATCCCTGACAGCGTCCGTTTGGGCATGGGGGATAGCAAAGCCCGAGCCAACGACGGTAGGAAAAGGCACTTCGCGAGCCCAGATATCACTGCAGAGCCTGTCACGTGTATTGGTGCGCTGCTGAAGCCACAGGTTATCAACCATCATTTTGATAGCCTCGTTTTTATCAGCGGCGTCAATTCCCCATAAAACCATCTCCGGCGATAGCAGCGGCTTTTGCGCCGCACTAAGGCTCGAGTTATGTAATGCGGCTTTGAACTGTTGTGCGTTGTGATTTTGCAAAAGATTCTGCGCCAGCGACCGGCAATCTCCGGCACTGAGTTGGCCCAGAGCGTGCTTAATCCCCGGAATCGCGGTGCAGTTCATACTCAATTCATCAAAGCCAATGCCGATAAGCAGTGGGAGAATGGTTTCGTCAGCAGTGAGTTCACCGCACAACCCGACAGGTTTACCGGCGCGATGAGCCTCTTTCACTGCGAACTGCAGGGCGCGTAAAAACGGTGGAGTGTAACTGTCATAAAGCGTTTTTACCTGGGCATTACCCCGGTCTGCGGCGAAAAAGTATTGCGTCAGGTCATTACTGCCCACGCTGAAGAAATCCGCATGTTCTGCCATCTCCGCCATAGAGAAAAGTACCGAAGGTACTTCCAGCATGATTCCGAGCGCTGTCTGTTCATCAAATGCCAGACCCTCGTGGCGCATCTCCTGTTTAACCGATTCCAGTACCTCACGACACCAGATAAGTTCTTCCACCCGAGAAATCATCGGCAGCATAATTTTGGCTTTACCTGATGCTGAGGCGCTCAGAATAGCCTTCAGTTGGGTGGAAAAAAGGTCGCGATATTGCGGATAAGTACGCACTGCCCGGAAACCAAGAAACGGGTTTTCTTCATTGTCGACGCTTAGATATCCAACCGGTTTATCACCGCCGATATCGAAGGTGCGAAAGATAACGGGCTTCCCCCC
Source organism: Klebsiella sp. MS 92-3 (assembly GCF_000195655.1). NCBI lineage: Bacteria > Pseudomonadati > Pseudomonadota > Gammaproteobacteria > Enterobacterales > Enterobacteriaceae > Klebsiella > Klebsiella sp. MS 92-3. The sequence goes on along the minus strand of NZ_GL882763.1, from coordinate 46,773 downwards.
TGCCAGAGTAACAACCTGTTTATACAGGTCTGTCAGTTCAGCGCAGGAGGGCGGGCAATCGCGGCCCATATAGGTTATCTCGGTGCGAAACAGGCCGATGCTTTCCGCGCCGTTTTCAAAGGCCGCCTGCGCTTCGGCAAGGCTTGCAATATTAGCGGCTACCTCTACGCGATGCCCATCGCGGGTTCTTGCGGGCGCTAAAGCATTTTCCCGCAGCCGCTGCTGCATATCCTGCTGGACGGCAATTTCATGACGGTAGTAGCGCAGAACTTTCTCATCCGGATGAGTAATCAGGATCCCTGGCTCACCATCAATGATTATCAGCTGCTCGACATCGATATCCAGCGATGAAAAATCGATATCCGCTAGGGTTGGGATACCTGACGAACGAGCCAGTATGGCTGTATGGGAGGTTTTCCCCGTAGAGGACAGCACCAGACCTGCAAGGTGTTTGCGGTTTAGCGCCAGAAACTGGTTGGGGGTCAGGTGACTGGCGAAAACAATTGTCGGTTCATTTAGCAAAGGCGGGTGGTAAGCCAGAGCCTGTTCGCCATAGATCGCACTGATGAGCTGCGTCGCGATATCAAGAATATCCAGGGCGCGCTCCTGAAGATACTGGCTAGGCGAGCGCTCAAGCTGATGGCAAAAGTCTAGGGACGCCTGCGCTATAGCCGACCAGGCATTCATGTTGTTATTCAGATAACCGATCGCACTATCCTGAAATGCGCTGTCGGTTATCAGAGATAGATGTGCCGCAATAAGGTCGTGCTCAATACCTTGGTTTTTTCCGAGTGCGGCTTCTTGCTCTAGGCGTAATGAATCTAACCCGGCAAGAAAGTGGGCTTTTTCGCTTTCAATATTGTCGATATGCCCTGGATTGCGGGCGATAATATCGGTGAAAGCCAGGCTCTGTATTACCTGTGGTCTGGCGATGGCTGCGCCTTTATTTATGCGAGTTCCCTGAATCACGTGCGGGTTCAGTTCCCGCAGGCAGCGGGGAAGATAGCCCCACGTGGTTGCGGGTTCCGGTTCAAGGCTGAAGGTCGGGAGATCGGAAAGCAACGTGCGCAGCTGGACTGCGGCCTGTTGCTCATCTTCTCCGCAAAGGGTGATGCGACATGTATCGTTTACCAGCGTGTCACTGGCAATCAGCGAGAGGGCGCTTTTTGCATTTGCCAGTAGTCCCGTACGGGTGTTTTCCCAGTCGATATCTGCCTGGAAAAGATTACATAGCCGCGCGATGTATCCGGCAGGCCGGGCATGAACACCTTCATGAAGCTCACATACATAGGTTATAACCACCGCCATCTCAACTCCTGTATGCTATTGTGCGCGTCAACGTGTTGCCGATCTCGCTATCTTTCCCTGTTCGCAACGGTGATGATATAGTAAAAAAGTGACCTTTTATTAAAAATAGTTACCTGATTGTGATTTTGTGACTTTTGTCATATTTTTGAATGATTAATTCTCAATTATTTGTTTGATTTAGTTTGTTTTTTTGTTTCTGGTTTTTGAACCGTTTTTGCAATATGGATCACAAATTTAAAGCTAATACAAACAGGTTCATGAAATGGTGCGGGGGTAGGCAGGATGATCTGTTTCCGGCGTGTCTATTAACGACTTCTCCGGCGGCATCTATCACTATGGCGTTAGCAGATATGTACCTGATTTAAAACAATCTGAGTTATCTGCCTGATTAATGAAGCGAAACAAGGGTCCGCAATAAAGTACGGACCCGTCCGGGTATTAACGACCTACGCGAGCCTGATGCTCAGGAGAGTAACGCTCGCCGACGATTTTAATCGTTTCAAGCGCCTGGGTTATCTGACGTGAGTCATCCTGTGAAAGAATGATGTCGGCAGCCCCAGGTTTTCTTCCAGCCGTTGCAGTTTTGTATTAAGCACTGCATCCAGTGCGCAAGTCGTGGATGTCGCCGCGATGATGCCATTCATAGAGAAGAACATGAACACAGTGCCGACAATTACGGAAATACCACCAACGCCCAGGCCGGTGGTGATCGCCAGCACTATTGCGGCAATAGCGGCGATGAATACGGCATTATATGAAAAAGGCAGCCAGGTCATCATATTCAAGTGGCAGATGCACATCAAAGTCATGTCGAGGAATTTGACAAAGCGCCGATTATAATCGTACACAGGAAAACATCCGCAGCCCCCAAATAGACATTAGCATTGAGCCTCTACAGCATTTGTCTAGCCAATGTTGAAATGTCGTATTTAAAGCCAAGCTGAAGTGACGTCTGTGGTGAGTCCGGGCAATGCCTTCTTCAGTCTGATTCAGGGTTTGAGGACGGGCGAGGGTGCCAGGTTTTCTCGGCAATCATCATTTTCCGCACGGTCTCTTTTGAAATCCGGACACCGTATTCTGTGGTCAGAATTCGCCAGATGGCTGACGGATTCATACCCCGGCCGCGTGAGCGAATAAGCTGCAGTGCCTGATCTCTGATGGTGGTGTTTAACTGATGATTGCCTGGCTTTCCACGGCGCCGGCTGACCAGACCGGCTGGCCCCAGCTCGCGGTAGCGTTTAATCAGACGGGAGCACTGACGACGGGTGAGCTCCATGGATTCCGCCACTTTTGCCAGCGTAATTTCCCGCGCCATATAGGCTTCAATCAAATCCAGGCGTAGCGCTTCGTGAAGTGTCAGGAGCACTGGTTTGTTGTCGTCCATTTTTCTCTCATCTGTCGGCCATATCAGATCCGCAGGTGAGGGAAGGGCTCATCGCTTCAGGCTGGGGATAAAATCCTGCGGACTGGCCAGCACCGGGTTGATCGCCCTGAGCTCTTCCAGTGCACGTTCCTGAGCGCGCCTGCGGGGCATTTTTGTACTGCGCATTCGCTTTCCTTCAGCCTCCAGCTCTTCCTGTTTCTGCTGTGCCAGCCTCAGAACGGCACCCAGTCGTTTGTTATCAACAACCGCCCCCTGATCAACGCAGGTCAGTTTATCGAAAATCTTATAACCCAGTGGCCGGTGCTGATGCCGGAAAGTAATGCTTCCGTCAGGGTAATCATAAACGGTAATTTTTTCACCTGCTATGCGCGTATTTTGTTCGGTGGGTTCAATGATATACATCACTTTATCATACTGAAAAGTCAGTGCTTTCGATAAGGTCCGCAGCTCCTGCCAGGCGAAGATATCATTCAGCTCCAGTGGACTCTGTGTGACCGCACGGTGCAGATCTTTAGGGTATTTTGCCGGCCGGGAGAAACGACGGTTAAAATCAGACATGAAATGTTCAATCCACTGATTGGCTTCAGCAACCGAGCTGATGTTCTGCAGTCGCATCTCTTTAATCAGGCGATCCTGCAGGGTTTTATTGACCCGTTCCACGCGTCCTTTTGCCTGGCTGCTGTTGGCACAAATCAATTCGATCGCCAGTTCCCGGAGAGCCCGTCCGAACTGGGTTGTGCCGGTACGTCGGCTTTCGGGTCCGCTGACCCTGAACACCGCATGCTTGTCGCTGTAAAATGCGACAGGTTTACCATGTTTATCAATGTATTGCCGGGTAGCCATCATGTAGTCAAAGGCGTTTTCTGAATCACAGAATCGCAGGTGCATCAGGCGACCTGTGGCGTCATCCATGAAGACCAGAAGACAGCATTTTGGGGCTCTGCCTTCGAACCAGTCATGGTGAGAGCCATCGATCTGAACCAGTTCGCCGAGACAGTCGCGACGATATCGCGGCTGGTAAACCCGGGGTCGCCGGCGGGAATGAGGACGCCAGAGACCGTCGGCTGTCATCCAGTTACGGATGGTTTCAACGGAGAGATATATATGATGGCGTTCAGCCAGTTTTTCGGTTGCGAGCGTTGGGCCAAAATCTGAATAGTGGCACCGGATCAAATCCAGGGCTTTACAGCGTGTTTCTTCGTCGATCCGGTTGTTTGCAGGACGTCCACGGCGGGAAGATGCAAATGCGGTTGCGCCATCTGTCCGGTACAGACGCACAAGACGCTGCACCTGACGAACACTGAGCTTAAGTATGTCTGCTGCGTCGCGCTGAAGCAAAGCCCGGTCAAATACTCGCTGAATGATGCCAAGCCGGTAAAGTTCTTTGTCTGTCATAGTCACCAACATAAGATCGCGGTCCTGTGCTGAGCAAAATGAAGGCTTAGCGTACACGACGCGTGTGAATTGTGCTGAGACGACAATAACGCTTTGTGCTGACAGCATTGGTGCGCTTAATGCGTTTTATGTTAAATATCATGCAGTTGCATTGCTTTTTTGCTGATCCAGCGGCCAAAGTGGAGTCCTCCGTCGGTCTCCACCATTATCGCTACCGGGTAAGCCGTCAGGCATGGCCCGGTTTAAAAAGATATGCTGACAGTTCTGCTGCAGTTATATCAAACTCGAGTTGCCTGATTAATTCTGCCAGTTTTTTCTCTGCAGTATCACGGTTAATCTGATTCTGTACTATCTGGAGAACAACATGTTTTAGCTCCGGAGGGAGGTGTTCCAGATTGATATGATTACCACCCGAAATGTCATCATCCGGATTTTCGAAGAGCCAGCCGTAACTCATAAGATCACCTGTTCTATTTCACAAATTTCCAGACACCTGTCGGTACCCGGTCATACAACTTTCCCATCGTCATCTCCGCCAGCCGGTGATCAACCGCGGCATTGAAATGCTCAAGCTCATCATCTGACAGAGAATATTTATTTTTTTCTATTACCCTTTCCAGGGTTTCCTTCGATGTACAGCGCCGTAGTCGTAAAATCCATTCCTGTTTCGTCATTAGTTTTTTATATCCTGAGGCTTCCCTGGTATTTAATTTTACAAATAACGCAAATTTCTTTCAGGCGTTATGGCCCGTGCCGTTCTGTGTAAGATAATCACTGATGCTCAGACCGGACAAGCGAATGTTATCCGAAATCTCCCTGAACTGCTCCTCC
>NZ_GL882763.1:39269-41845 GCF_000195655.1 Klebsiella sp. MS 92-3 | reverse complement strand
CAGGCGGACATTACTATTGAGCCATTACAATACAGGTGCGCATAACAAAGATTATGTTAAATATTAAAATAAATAACATAAAAATCAATATGTTAAGACGGTAACCAGCTACTTTCCCATTCCAGCAACCAGTCATGGAAGCTTTAGAAACAGAGTCCTCTCATGAGTTTGTGATGCCTTAAATCCATGGTGAGCATAGAAACCTTTGGCTTCTTCAGTAAGCGCATGAACCATTATCGCACGAACCCCAATGTTCTCAGCTACGCGATAACACCGTAGAACTGCATCGTGGAGTAAATCGGCGCCAACCCCTTTTCCGTGCAATGAGACATCTACCGCCAGGCGAGCGAGTATAATCACCGGTATAGGATCTGGCATGTTACGCCGAAGACTACCTGTCGCTTCCGTATGGTTAACGCTACCGGTGGCCAAAGAGTAAAAACCAGCTACTTGCTTCGTACCCGTCTTGCAAACAACGAACGTTCGGGCAGCGCCAAGAGCTTGATTTTTTAAACCTCTCTGTTTTAGCCATTCATCGAGGACTGTCTCTCCACTGACGAACTCAGCCAGCTGATGAGAGCTGGATAACGGCTCGGGCGTGGTTATACGTCCCACTGAGGTTTCCTTGCCAGTAGTTTATTAATGGCGGGCTCATCCTCGACTGGTGCATCGAGCATATCGATGAACTCTGCATACTGTTCGTCGTTAAAATTGAAAACACGGCGATCAAGGATCACATTCTCCGCAGCCTTGCAGGCCATCTCCAGGATAAAGTCGGTTCGCGATTTATGAAGGATCTCTGCAGCAGCATCGATGAGTGCTCTCTGAGACTCTTTAGCTCTTAGGTTGAGTTGAACATCTGATTTCATACACACCTCTCTTGTATAGCAATTGATATACAAGAATAACACAACACGAACGTATAGCAAATGCTATACACTTCAAAGTACCGATAATGCGTTTTATGTTAAATATCATACATTTAATGAAAAATGATGGCTGATCTTCTGCAATAGTCAGCTCATTATCGCTGCAGGCGTGGCTTCATTCTGGATAGATGGAGTCTTTTCTGGCATTAATGCCCTGAAGACGAACACGGTCGTTATCAGGCAAATGGATACCCATCATGCGAAGAATAAAGCCGCGCCACCCCCGGTTAACCTGACCGTTATAGTCATACAGGTCTGCATTTTCTTTTTTAAGCTTTGACCATTCATGCATGAGTGTTAGTGCATCGAGCTCGGTGATGTGCTTCACTTCATCGCCGATACGTACTGTGTTAATGCCTCTTCCCGTCATGATGATCCCCTCCGGCAATATCAGTTTCAGATTAACGCTGTTATGATGATGATTTAACTACACACTAAAGGCAATCTAACGTTTAATCATACCTCTGATAATAAAGAACATCATGGTTAATGAAAACACAATCAGAAGCCAGCCAAAGGGTTTGGCATCAAAAACAGTAGTGATGCAATCATTAGTACAGGTAACCAACTTCGGGGTGACAATAGAAATTCCCCACCCAAAAATAACTACCATAGTGCCTGCTACTGCGGCTAAGAAAAAAGTGGTGAAGAATGCGCATCCGACTACAAGTAACAATCCAATCAGTTCAAATATCATATTCATGATTGCGCTCCAGGTGAGATAACTGCGAACAGACTGATGCTGGCTGTTTTATTTAACATATTTCCAGACGCCTGCAGGAATTTTATCATAAAACTTCCCCATTGCCATTTCCGCCAGCCGGTGATCCACTGCGGCATTAAAGTGCTCAAGTTCGTCATCCGTCAGGGAATATTTATTTTTTTCTATTATCCTTTCCAGAGTTTCCTTAGATGTACAGCGGCGTAGTCTTAAAATCCATTCCTGTTTCGTCATTGGTTTTTTATATCCTGAGGTGTCCCGGTAATTTCATTTTGGAAGAAGATTTCCTTTCAGCCGGTTATGAGTGAACCATTTTGCATATATGATGTAACCTACAAAAGTTAAGAGTGCGGACAGACTATATATCCCTAGAACAGGTACCACGTGATGAAAACGTATCATCTGACCGGATTCATCTGCCAGACTCATTAATACATTGCTGTATATTTCAGTCTGAAAAAACTCGTAGTAAGGTACCATCACTACATGAAGAAAAAATAAATTAAGCAGATACGTCAGAGAAAACGCGTGTTCCTGCCCGTTATAGGGCGCATACTGCGCAAAGGCGAAAATCCAGCCTGTGAAAAGCAGAAAACACATCGTGAAATACACCACCACCCATATCGCTGTTTTCATCACTGCCCCTCAGTTATATAATTTTTCTGTAACGCAAATTTCTTCAGGCGTTATGGCCCGTGCCGTTCTGCTTCAGATAATCACTGATGCTCAGGCCGGACAAGCGAATTTTATCCGAAATCTCCCTGAACTGCTCCTCCCAGCCGTCCTGCAGCTCCCTGATTGCCGCGATCTGGAAAGCAACACTGAAAGGCGTTCTGCCCAGTTTCTCGGAAAGCCAGAAAAGATGCGTACCGATCTCTTCATCCGGGACCGGTTCAAGCGCATCACTCAGTAAGGTTTTTTCGTCT
>NZ_GL882763.1:38782-39259 GCF_000195655.1 Klebsiella sp. MS 92-3 | reverse complement strand
CCCAGTTTCTCGGAAAGCCAGAAAAGATGCTTGCCAATCTCTTCGTCCGGTACCGAATCGAGCGCATCACTCAGTAAGGTTTTTTCGTCTTCCTGCCAGGGATGACCGGCTCGCGGAAAACGCGGATCAGGCTGGCGGTCTTTTTTCTCCCTTTTTTCCCGTCTGGCAACGGTCGGCGCATCGCCTTTTTTCAAGCCGACGCGCGCTTTCATGGCGCCGATAGCGGCGACGGCCAGTACCAGCGTTTCACGCTCCTGGCGCGTGAGCAGGCTGTCCTCGCAAATCAGGGTGTTCAGGTTATCGATCAGCTTATTCAGCCCGGGTTCAGTGACTTTCATTTTATGCTCATATTCCTTGTGTGGTGGCGATCAGTCCCGGCTCTCATTCACCTGGACGGTGACCGGCAGGCCTGCATCAAAACAGGTCTGATACCAGCTGGCCACCTGAAGGGGATCGCCCTCTTTTATCCGGCGTATG
>NZ_GL882763.1:34777-38772 GCF_000195655.1 Klebsiella sp. MS 92-3 | reverse complement strand
CCTTTTTTCCCGTCTGGCAACGGTCGGCGCTTCGCCTTTTTTCATGCTGACGCGTGCTTTCATGGCGCCGATGGCCGCCACGGCCCGCACCAGGGTTTCACGCTCCTGGCGCGTGAGCAGGCTGTCCTCACAAATCAGGGTGTTCAGGTTATCGATCAGCGTATTCAGTCCGGGTTCAGTGACTTTCATTTTATGCTCCTGTTCCTTGTGTGGTGGCGATCAGTCCCGGCTCTCATTCACCTGAACGATGACCGGCAGGCCTGCATCAAAACAGGCCTGATACCAGCTGGCCACCTGCAGGGGATCGCCCTCTTTTATCCGGCGTATGCCGCCGGCATCCGTCAGCTGCAGGCAGGTGGTACCGTCCAGACGGATCACGTAGGCCGCTTCCCGCAGGGAGTAATGACCGTCACCCAGCTGCAGCTCCACCGCGTCACCGGCAGCCGTCTGGCGTAACGGCAGACGCCGGACGTCGGTCAGTCGTTGTCGTGCCGTTTCAGCCTCGCGTTCTGCCTGGAAGAGCGGTTCTGCAATGCCGCGACCGGCCTCCGTCAGCTCGACGGCCAGCTGCAGGTTCGGCGCGCGCAGGGTGCGCAGCCAGCCCGCGGCTTCCATGCGCCGGCAGGAGGCGCGCAGGTTCGGTCCGTACACCGGGGCGTCCCCGCCCTGCTCCAGCACCCGCTCGATATCCCGCGTCGCCACCGGCCCCGGACGTTTCGCATCGAGGGCGGCCAGCACAATCAGTACCCGTCGCTGCAGCGGCGACGGCCTGCGGGAGGTTGTTACTGCTGCCATGAACGTTGTTCTGCTGTGGGAGCGCGCAGGAGCATTCCGGTGAGGCGCAGATGGTCCCTGTCGGCGACGTCTTCCGGGGCACGGCCCGCCATCGCCAGGTGGTACCAGAGTTCGATCGCGCTGCGTGCCCGGGCAATCTCCGCATCGGCATCATTGCAGTCCGCACGGTTTGCCCGTTCAAGACACGCGTTAATAAAATCTTCCGTGTCGCCAAGCATGGTTTCATAACTCAGGTGAAAGAATACTTTCTCATCCATCCTGCACGCTCCGTCTGATTATGTGATTAAAGAAGATAAATCATATCATATATGATTTGTTATTCATCATTTAAACATCATATCAGATATTATTATGCGGTTAATGATAAATATCATATCAAGTATGATTTTGTGAGTGTGACTTAATTATCATATCACTTACCGGTTTCCCGCCGCGCAGATCCGATTTCTGGCTAAGTCGGATCTCTGTAACACACATGTATTTTCCCCGGAAAGTAATGGACGTATACCAGCGTGACAGCGTCATCTGACACTTTCACACATTCGATTTTCCGAATATATGGTTGTTTTTTTTGTCTTCGGGCGTATGCTTTACGCAACCGAACAGGAGGAATAATGCCCCTTACAGCCCTTAAGCTTTTCAAAAACCTGTCCGATGAAACCCGTCTGGGTATTGTCCTGCTGCTCAGGGAGCTGGGAGAACTGTGCGTCTGCGATTTCTGCACGGCGCTGGATGAGTCCCAGCCCAAGATCTCCCGTCATCTGGCAATGCTCCGGGAAAGCGGTCTATTGCTGGATCGCAAGCAGGGGAAATGGGTTCATTATCGCTTATCCCCGCATATTCCTTCCTGGGCTGCTCAGGTGATTGAGCAGGCCTGGTTAAGCCAACAGGACGACGTACAGGCCATCGCCCGTAAGCTGGCATCGGCAAACTGCTCTGGTAGCGGTAAGGCTGTTTGCATCTAAAAAATTTGCCTGAACATATGTGTTTTTTCGAATGTATGAGGTATTCAGAATGAAGACGTTAACGGTGTTTGACCCGGCAATGTGCTGCAGTACCGGTGTATGTGGTTCAGATGTCGATCAGGTTCTGGTTGATTTTTCTGCTGATATGCAGTGGCTGAAAGGACGTGGCGTACAGGTTGAACGTTACAACCTGGCGCAGCAGCCCATGAGCTTTGTTCACAATGAGAAAGCGAAAGCCTTCCTCGATGCATCCGGCGCAGAAGGGCTTCCGCTGCTGTTGCTGGACGGCGAAACGGTGATGGCTGGGCGATACCCAAAACGCGCTGAGCTGGCTCGCTGGTTCGGTATTCCGCTGGAGAAGGTAGGGTTAGCTCCCACCAGTTGCTGTGGTGGTAATACTTCCTGTTGCTGAATATGTCAGGAGGACATATGAAATTATTACAGAATATCCCGCCTTACCTGTTTTTTACTGGCAAGGGTGGTGTAGGAAAAACTTCCATTTCCTGCGCGACGGCTATCCACCTTGCCGAACAGGGTAAGCGGGTTTTGCTGGTCAGTACCGACCCGGCCTCCAATGTCGGTCAGGTATTCGATCTGGCTATCGGTAACACGATTCGCCCTGTGACAGCAGTTCCTGGGCTTTCTGCTCTGGAGATTGACCCGCAGGAAGCCGCCCGGCAATATCGGGCCAGAATCGTTGATCCTATCAAAGGTCTTCTGCCTGATGACGTTGTTAACAGTATCAGCGAGCAGCTTTCAGGAGCCTGCACCACTGAGATTGCGGCGTTTGATGAGTTCACCGGCTTATTGACAGACGCTTCCCTGCTGACCCGTTTCGATCACATCATTTTTGATACCGCGCCGACGGGCCACACGATTCGCCTTCTCCAGCTTCCTGGTGCCTGGAGTAGCTTTATTGAAAGCAATCCAGATGGTGCCTCCTGTCTTGGCCCGATGGCCGGGCTGGAAAAGCAGCGTGAGCAGTATGCTCATGCGGTAGAGGCGTTATCCGACCCTGAACGTACCCGCTTGGTTCTGGTTGCACGACTGCAAAATTCTACGCTGCAGGAAGTCGCCCGCACTCATGAGGAACTGGCTGAGATTGGCCTGAAAAATCAATATCTGGTGATTAATGGTGTGCTGCCTGAAGCCGAAGCTGAACATGACGCCCTGGCCGCGGCGATATGGCAACGTGAGCAGGAGGCACTGGCAAATCTTCCTGCCGGTTTATCTGAGCTACCGACAGATACCCTGTTACTCCAGCCAGTCAATATGGTTGGTGTTTCAGCATTGAAGGGACTGCTGGCTACCCGTTCTGAGGCATTACCGCTCCCGGTAACGAACATCCTGTACACGCCTGAAAACTTATCACTCTCTGGCCTGGTCGATGATATCGCTCGCAGTGAACACGGCCTGATTATGCTGATGGGCAAAGGTGGTGTAGGGAAAACCACGATGGCTGCCGCCATCGCCGTCAGGCTGGCCGACATGGGATTTGACGTGCATCTCACGACCTCTGATCCTGCTGCGCACCTGAGTACAACGCTGAACGGCAGCCTCAAAAACCTGCAGGTCAGCCGCATCAACCCTCACGATGAAACCGAACGCTATCGCCAGCATGTTCTTGAGACGAAGGGAAGAGATCTGGACGAAGCAGGGAAACGGTTACTGGAAGAGGATTTACGCTCTCCCTGTACTGAAGAAATTGCCGTGTTTCAGGCCTTCTCCCGTGTGATTCGTGAAGCGGGTAAGCGCTTTGTTGTCATGGATACCGCCCCTACCGGACACACGCTGCTGTTGCTGGATGCGACCGGGGCTTATCACCGAGAGATTGCCAAAAAAATGGGGAGTAAAGGTCATTTTACTACCCCCATGATGCAGCTTCAGGACCCGGATAGAACCAAAGTTCTGCTGGTTACGCTTCCTGAAACCACACCGGTGCTGGAAGCGGCAAACCTGCAGGCTGACCTTGAAAGAGCGGGGATTCATCCGTGGGGCTGGATTATCAATAACAGCCTTTCCATTGCGGATACGCGTTCTCCGTTGCTTTGTCAGCGTGCTCAACAGGAACTGCCTCAGATTGAGGCTGTTAAGAATCAGCATGCTGACCGTATAGCGCTTGTTCCGGTGCTGGCGTCAGAGCCCGCCGGTATTGAAAAGCTCAGAGAGTTGATGAGTTAATTTTTTGACATCTACAGGGGGGGGAAAAACCCCCCCCCGGGGGGGGGTTTTTTT
>NZ_GL882763.1:32900-34694 GCF_000195655.1 Klebsiella sp. MS 92-3 | reverse complement strand
AAAGTCGCCCTGTCAGGAGGTTTTATGTTACTGGCAGGCGCTATTTTTGTCCTGACCATTGTTTTGGTTATCTGGCAACCAAAGGGATTAGGGATCGGCTGGAGTGCAATGCTGGGCGCGGGACTGGCTCTGATATCTGGCGTTGTGCATGTGGGCGATATTCCGGTGGTGTGGAATATCGTCTGGAACGCGACGGCGACCTTTATTGCCGTGATTATTATCAGCCTGCTGCTTGATGAGTCCGGCTTTTTCGAATGGGCGGCATTGCATGTTTCGCGCTGGGGTAACGGTCGTGGCCGTTTGCTCTTTACGTATATCGTTCTGCTTGGTGCAGCGGTGGCGGCACTGTTTGCCAACGATGGTGCGGCACTTATTCTGACGCCGATAGTCATCGCCATGCTGCTGGCATTAGGGTTCAGCAAAGGCACGACACTGGCATTCGTCATGGCTGCCGGGTTTATTGCCGATACAGCCAGCCTGCCGCTTATCGTGTCCAACCTGGTTAACATCGTTTCTGCAGACTTCTTTGGACTGGGCTTCACCGAGTATGCGTCGGTAATGGTGCCGGTGGATATTGCAGCCATTGTTGCCACGTTGGTTATGCTGCATTTGTTCTTCCGCAAGGATATCCCACCGACTTACGACCTGGCTCTTCTGAAAGCACCGGCAAAAGCGATTAAAGATCTGGCAACCTTCAGAACCGGCTGGATAGTTTTAATACTTCTGCTGGTTGGGTTCTTTGTCCTTGAGCCGCTTGGTATTCCCGTTAGCGCGATTGCGGCTGTTGGAGCTGTGATCCTGTTTGCAGTAGCTAAACGAGGCCATGCCATTAAAACTGGCAAAGTGCTGCGCGGTGCGCCATGGCAGATCGTCATCTTCTCATTGGGGATGTACCTGGTGGTCTACGGTCTGCGCAACGCCGGGCTAACCGAATACCTTTCAGGTGTGCTGAATGTACTTGCGGATAAAGGACTCTGGGCTGCAACGCTGGGTACTGGCTTCCTGACGGCTTTCCTGTCTTCCATCATGAACAACATGCCTACCGTGCTGGTTGGCGCTCTTTCTATCGATGGAAGCACCGCAACAGGCGTTATCAAAGAAGCGATGATCTACGCCAACGTGATTGGCTGCGATCTGGGACCTAAAATTACACCTATTGGTAGCCTGGCAACGCTGCTCTGGCTGCATGTCCTTTCACAGAAGAATATGACCATCACCTGGGGATACTATTTCCGCACCGGGATCGTCATGACTCTGCCTGTGCTGTTTGTAACGCTGGCAGCGCTGGCGCTACGTCTCTCTTTCACTTTGTAATGAGATACTGATATGAGCAACATCACCATTTATCACAACCCGGCCTGCGGCACGTCGCGTAATACGCTGGAGATGATCCGCAACAGTGGTAATGAACCGACCGTTATTCATTACCTTGAAAATCCACCGTCACGCGATGAGCTGGTCAAACTCATTGCAGATATGGGCATTTCAGTCCGGGCTTTGCTGCGCAAAAACGTCGAGCCTTATGAAGAACTGGGGCTTGAGGAAGATAAGTTTACTGACGATCAGTTAATCGATTTTATGCTTCAGCATCCGATCCTGATTAACCGTCCGATTGTGGTGACACCGTTGGGAACGCGTCTGTGCCGCCCTTCCGAAGTGGTACTGGATATTCTTCCGGATGCGCAAAAAGGCGCATTTGCTAAGGAAGACGGCGAGAAAGTAGTAGATGAGGCAGGGAAACGGCTGAAATAACCGAAAGGGGGGGGGGGGCCCCCTCTCTCCCCCCCCCCCCCG
>NZ_GL882763.1:16241-32843 GCF_000195655.1 Klebsiella sp. MS 92-3 | reverse complement strand
AAAGGGGGCGATGCCCCCTTTCTCCTGCCTCAGCGTCCGGGTACCGGACTGTCCGGCAGCGTACAGCTCCCTTTTCCCAGCTGACGCTGCAGCAACACCGTGTCCAGCCAGCGGCCATGCTTGAAACCGATGTCCTTCAGCGTGCCGATTTCAGTAAATCCGGCGCGAAGATGCAGCGCTACAGACGCGACGTTCGCACTGTCCCCCACAACCGCTATCATCTGGCGGTATCCCTGAGACCGGGCCCATGTTAAGGCATGATCGAGTAAGGCTTTTCCGCCCCCCTGCCGCTGATAAGCCGGATCGATGTACACCGAATTTTCAACCGTAAACCGGTAGGCATGGCGTTCGCGGTAGCGGGAGAGATAACAGTAGCCGATGACCGTCTCCCCCTGCAGGGCGATATACCAGGGAAATCCACGTGACTGAACATTTTTCACCCGGGCAAGCATTTCCTGCGTGTCCGGGGGTTCCGTCTCGAAGCTGCCTGTGCCGTGCAGGACATGATGGGCGTAAATGCGCCGTATGGCGGGAATGTGCTGCTCTTCAGCATTGATAATGTGCATTGTATGACTCCTGTGACGTTGACTGACACACTACCGGAATTCGCGACGGCAGATTAAGCGCTTCATCTTATGACCTGTATAAGGAAATGTTTTAAGTGGAGGTAGGGCGTCGCCCCACCTGTCAGCCCGCCATTTCAGCCAGCAGGTCCACGCCTACCGGGTCGTCCTTCAGCAGTGGCGTCAGGGCAATGCGCTGTGCATAATGCCCGGCAACGTCGTCGATCAGCGGCAGTTCGCGACGGGCACGGGTGACCAGGAACGGGGAGGACGGCTTCGCGGCCGCGAGGCTGTTATTGATGACCCACGCCCAGGGTTCAATCCCGGCCCGGCGTAAGTCCTGCTGCAGCCCGGCCGCTTCCAGTACCGGCGTGGTTTCGGCAAGCGTCACGATAATGACTCTGGTCTTCTCCGGATCCTGCAGCTGCATCATTGGCGTTATCACGTGATCGTGAGCCTGCCCCATCTGGCGCACCATTTCCCGGTGATAGGCCCCGGTTGCATCCAGCAACAGCAGCGTATGCCCGGTGGGCGCAGTGTCTATAATGACAAAATGGTCGTTGGCCTCTTTGATGATCCGGGAGAATGCCTGAAACACGGCAATCTCTTCGGTGCAGGGGGAACGGAGATCTTCCTCCAGTACCGCCAGTCCCTCTTCATCCAGACCTTTTCCCTGATTTTCCAGCACAAAGCGACGATAGCGCTCAGTCTCTGCTTTTGGATCGATACGGCTGACCTGAAGGCCTGGCAGCGAGCCATCCAGGGTGTAAGACAGGTGGCTGCCGGATCGGAGGTGGTCAGGTGGACTTTATGACCGCGTCTGGCCAGCGAGACCGCGACCGCAGCCGCCACCGTGGTTTTCCCCACGCCCCCTTTTCCCATCGTCATGACCAGCCCTTTTCCCGCTCGGCTGAGGTCCTCCACCAGGGAGGCAAGCTCCGGTAAATCGACCGTCGTGAGCGTGGCTCCCGGATCCGGCAGAACAAGTGTGCTCTCTGTAAACAGCGCCCTCAGGGCTTCCAGACCAACCAGATTAAAAGGCTTCAGATACAGCATCGACCGGGGAAGATGCGCGAGGTTTTCAGGCATGGCCCGTAAGGCCCGTTCCTCCCGCGCCAGAATACTGTGCGCCAGCGGATCCTGTTCACCGGCAAAGGGAGGCAGCACGCCATTGATGGCAAGGTGCTGATGCTGCAGACCGATAGCCGACAGCTCCTCGTGGGTATGGGAGACCTCTTTCAGGGTCGACGCCTGTGCGCGGGCAACCAGAACCAGTCGCGTGAGTGCCGTATCAGAGAGGGCTTTCACTGCGTCAGCGTACTGGTCCTGTTGTTTCTCCAGCCCCACCAGAGGGCCGAGGTTCGCCGCAGCATCAGGATGTGCATCGAGGTACCCGCTCCAGGCGCCCGGCAGCTCAAGCATACGGATGGTGTGTCCGGTTGGTGCAGTATCAAAGACGATATGATCATATTTTTCGCGCAGTTCATGACTGGTCAGCAGCGCGGTAAATTCATCAAACGCCGCGATCTCCGTGGTACATGAACCGGAAAGCTGTTCTTCAATGTTGCTGATGACATCGGCAGGCATCAGTTCACGAACAGGATCGAGCACGCGATCGCGGTAAGCCTGCGCGGCCGCCATCGGGTCAACTTCCATTGCCGCAAGGTTTTCCACGGTGCGGATACCAGTGATCCGGTGGCCCACAGTCTGGCTGAAGACCTGACCGACATTGGAGGCCGGATCGGTACTGACCAGAAGCGTTCTCCGGCCCTGGTCAGCCAGCCATACCGCCGTCGCGCAGGCCAGAGAGGTTTTCCCCACGCCGCCTTTGCCGGTGAAGAAGATAAACGGGGGGATATTCTGTAAAAATGGCATCGTCATTGTTGAGCTCCTCCGGGATTAAGGCATACGGGGAATGCTGCAGCAGCGCGGCTGCGTGCTGTCTTCATTCCAGTCCTGCGTGAGGGAAATACCGGCCCAGCGGGCGATATCTTCCCGGGACGGGAGCTTGCCCGCCATCACCAGCTGGCCGTCAAGCAGGGTAGCGGGAAGGGACTCCATTCCTGACGTGTTCAGGAAGGCCCTGATGACGGGCGTATTCAGGAACTGCTGCGGGTTCTTTGCCAGGCTGTAACGCTGAATATTCACACCATGCTTTTTCGCCCATTCGGCGCTGGCGTTCCATTTGACGGCTTCATCGCTGACCACGACGCTGCTGGTCGCACAGCAGCCTGCGGCTTCAAAGATCTCAATTTTTGACATGGACTGTTTACCTCAGTGTTGAATGATGGGGCTTTACACTGAGGTAAACGAGTGAGGCGGGAAAAAGATGCGCGGTTAATCCATTTTTTTATGGCAGCAGACGGAAGACGCATCATCCACTTCCACCTGGCAGAGTTCCGTCATCGTCTTCTTCAGATGTTTCCGGGCGCGAAGCAGGCGCGACTTAAACGCCGTCAGCGTGATCCCCAGCTCGTCGGCCAGGCGCTGCTGGGGACGCCGGTTCAGATCGGCCTCTTCTATCAGCCATCTTTCCTCGTCAGGTAAGGCCTGCAGGGTTTCAGGCAGGCAAATCTCCAGCGTTGAAACCGCCTCATGGAAGGCGTCAGGCAGCGGGATCTCGTCTTCCAGCACCACGACGTCTCTGGCGGCACGGTACTCATCCGTCAGCAGATTCCTCGCCGTCCGGTACAGCCAGGCCCGCGGGTTCTCCATTTCACAGAAGCGGTCTGCACAGGCCCGGGCGCGCAGGAAGACTTCCTGAAGCAGATCGGCTGCCTGCTCCCGATCGCCTGTCCTTGATGCCAGAAAACGGGAGAGCTCTGCTTCATGCTGTTGCCAGAACACGCTCATGCAGTTGTTGAATGCCGTTACATCACTCATACCAGCCCTCAGATTTTGCTCTGATTCACCCGCCGGGAAAGTGCTTCTGCCGACTCTTTACGTTCACTGTAGCGATCGACGAGATACGCTGCATACTCCCGGGTCAGCAGGGTAA
The DNA here is from genome assembly GCF_000195655.1 of Klebsiella sp. MS 92-3. Classification (NCBI taxonomy): domain Bacteria; kingdom Pseudomonadati; phylum Pseudomonadota; class Gammaproteobacteria; order Enterobacterales; family Enterobacteriaceae; genus Klebsiella; species Klebsiella sp. MS 92-3. The sequence continues at coordinate 29,282 of NZ_GL882763.1, read as the reverse complement.
ACTTCATCAGCTCTTCCATTACATCCACAATACGGTCGTAGTACGGGGATGGTTTCATCCGTCCGTCTTCATCAAACTCCTGCCAGGCTTTCGCTACCGAGGATTGATTAGGTATAGTAATCATTCGCATCCAGCGGCCAAGAATACGCATCTGGTTTACCGCATTGAAAGACTGGGAGCCTCCGCAGACCTGCATGACGGCCAGGGTTTTTCCCTGAGAAGGGCGTACTGCGCCCTCTGATAGTGGTATCCAGTCAATCTGGGCTTTCATAATGCCGGTCATCGCACCATGACGTTCAGGAGAGCACCATACCATCCCTTCAGACCAGCGCACCATTTCGCGAAGTTCCATAACCCTGGGATGCGTATCCGCTGCATCATCCGGCAGAGGGAGACCGGAAGGATTAAAGATGCGGACATCCGCACCCATGGCGGTAAGAAGCCGGGCAGCCTCTTCGGTGGCCAGACGGCTGTAGGACCGCTCTCGAACGGAACCGTACAACATCAGGATCCGGGGAGGATGGTCAACTGTCTTTACACCCAGGCGGACCCCGGTGCGACCTGTATCAAACAGCTCAGGAACAACATTTTTCAGTTCAGCAATCATTTTTTCTCCGGTGGTGACATAAAACCAGGCGGGGCATATTCGTCTGCACAGCACTCTTCTGTCAGAAAGGCAATCAATGCAGCAAGGTTGTCATAACAGGCGTGGCAGAACAGTGTTCTCCCCTGCCTTTCCTGGCGAACCAGTGAGACGGATATCAGCGATGAAAGATGATGACTCAGGGTCGAGGCCGGAATGGCGAGATGTTGCTGCAGTTCCCCCACGGGCAGTCCCTGACGTCCGGCCTTAACGAGTGTTTTGTAAATATCGAGACGAGTGGTGTGGCCAAGTTCTTTCAGCACCATCGCGGCGATTTTCAGCTCCATCCCATTCCTCGTAATTTTATTTCTATATTTCCAGAATAATAGAAATATATAGTGAGCGCAACCACGTCCATAATATGACTCCATCTCCGGGGCCTTACACTTACGCGGCATGGAGAAAACATGATCGGTGTTTATACCTCTCAGAAATGAGGTACGTCACAATATATATGGAAAAATGCATATGAATCCGTCACAGTAGAAACCGATTCCCGCTAAAAATAAAATGACCTTCATCCTTTGCTGACGGGCGCATTATGTCCCGCCGCCGGGAAGCCCAGGCAGGCTCGTTTTCTGACTGCCTATGAATACAGCAAACATACGGTACAGAGAAATGGCAGAGATCATCATTAGAAAAATGCACGAAGAGGACTGGTGTGCAGTCAGGGAAATTTATCAGGAAGGAATTGCAACAGGGAACGCCACCTTTCAGACCGCAGCACCTGAGTGGCTGGAATGGAATGAAGGGCATCTTCAGGACTGCCGCTACGTCGCCACTGTTGATAACAGAGTGGTGGGATGGGCTGCGCTATCTCCTTTTTCCCGCCGGCATGCATACCGCGGTGTCGCAGAGCTGAGCATTTATGTCAGTACTCATTTTCAGGGAAAAGGCGCGGGCAGGGCTTTGCTCTCCGGGCTGATAAAGGGCTCGGAAAGTGCGGGTTTCTGGACGCTACTTGCTGGCATCTTTCCGGAAAACCAGGCCAGTGTTGCTTTACATCGCAGCCAGGGATTCAGGGAAGTCGGCTGCCGGGAAAATGTGGGTGAAATGAACGGAAAATGGAGAGATGTTCTCATTCTGGAAAGGCGTAGCCGGACAGTGGGTTGCTGAAAAAAAGAATGCCTCTGTTCATCAGAGGCATTCTGTCCTGGAAGGGACTTTATTCCGGTGAGGGTGACTTCAGTTGCGGCATAAACAGCTGGCAGCACGCAACAGCTGCAAGCCCGCCAGACAGCGGAGCGGCCCAGTACAGCCACTGATTATCCCAGTATCCCATGGCCAATGCCGGCCCGAAGCTACGGGCCGGGTTCATGCTTGCCCCCGTCAGCGGCCCGCCAATAAAAGCATCAAGAAAAACAGCAATGCTGATAATCGCGGGGTTTCTGGTCGTTAGGATGCTCATAATCAGAATAAAAGTCATGACACCTTCGATGAAAAAGGCATTGTACAGTGATACCCCCATATGGACCCGGGTCACCCCGGCCAGCAGGGAGTGGCCAAAGACAGCCTTCAGGCACAGTGCAGCAGCGCCGGCCCCTAACAACTGAGCCACGATGTAATTCATGGTTGCCCTGAAAGAGCAGGCCCCGATCAGATAAAAAATCAGGCTTACCACGGGGTTAAGGTGTGCTCCGCTGTCAACAACGGGTAAAAAGTGGGTCTTCCGCAACTTAGGTGGACAAAAATTGATGAAACTTTTTAGTTAACAAGGATCTAAGCTGTTTTAAGTTATGTATAACAAAATGGCCTCACTTAAGAGACTTTTACAGCTACCGCGCGGGTGGCAAACCTGCCGACAGATTACTGGTACTGATGGAATAACCCTCCATCTCCGCGCCACACGTAAAACGGCATCATGTCCTGAGTGCCTCACGCACAGTCATTCTGTTCATAGTTGCCGGCGGAGGCGAGTACAGCATCTTCCATGCTCAGGCCAGGCCCTCTGGTTAGTCTTCGCCATCCGGCACTGGTACTGTCGTAACCCTTCCTGTTCACGTAAAATTTTTGCTGAATCGCTTGCTCCCTTTGCAGGCCCGCAGCAGCAGTCTTCTGCATTGCTGAAAAATCTGCAGCATCAGCTGGGGCTTATCGCAGGTGGTGAAGCAGGGAGACGAGCTGCAGTAGCTTCAGGAATACAGATCAGCGCGGATACTTTACTGCGCAGAGTGGTTCAAGCTCCGGAACAAACAGAGAACCGGACCAGGCATGTTGGTATTGACGAGTGGGCATGGCATCGGGGCCACAGGTACGGCACACTGATCGTAAATCTTGATACCCATCGCCCCCTGGTGTTACTGCCAGGCCGGGAGCAACGCACTCTGGCGGCATGGTTCAAAAAATACCCAGAAATACAGGTCGTCTCACGCGATCGTGGGGGGATCTATGCGTTAGCTGCTCGCGATGGTGCACCGCAGGCAATACAGGTGGCCGATCGCTGGCATCTGCTGAAGAATATTGGTGATGCGCTGGAGCGCATGATGTACAGACACATGCCATTGATACGACTGGTGGCCACCGAGTTATCCCCCCAAAAAACAGAATGCTGAAGCGTCTTTGGTGCCAACGTCAACGTTACGTCGCCCTGAACGTATTAAACGAGAGCAACGTGACAAACGGTATCAGCGCTGGGCTGAGGTAGACTCTCTTCATAAAAAGGGTTGTGGGATAAGAGAAATATCGCGTATCACCGGACTGTCCCGGGTGACGGTTCGCCGGTGGATACAGTCAAAAGCGTTCCCTGAAATATCAACTAAGCCACCCAGACCCGGGTTACTTGAACCATGGCAGGAATGGCTGGAAGAACAACGGATAAACGGTAACCATAATGCCGGGCAGCTATGGCGGGAGATGGTAAATGCTGGCTTCACCGGGAGCGAAACGACGGTCAGGGATGCTGTGGCTAAGTGGCGTAAGCAGGTTAACAGTCCCGTTATCGCCCCAGTTCGACTCCCCTCAGCATCCAGAGTAAGCCGCTGGTTAATGCCCTGGCGAATGATCAGAGGAGAAGAAAACTATGCATCCCGCTTCATCGAATCGATGTGCCAGAAAGAACCGCAACTGAAAATGGCGCAACAGCTGTCGCTCGACTTCTATCGAATGTTGAAAACGAAGAATAAATCGCAGTTAAATCAATGGTTCTCTGACGTCAGTCAAAGTGGGCTCATTGACCTTCAGCGTGTTGCGGCCGGTATGGAAGCGGATGCAACAGCAATACACGAAGCGATAAGCAGCAGATGGAGTAATGGCGTTGTGGAAGGCCATGTAAACCGCCTGAAGATGCTGAAACGGCAGATGTACGGTCGAGCTGGCTTCGAGTTACTGCGACGACGAGTCATGAGCCCTCTGGCTTAAACAACTCCACCTAAGTTGCGGAAGACCCAGTTTTGCACCGTTGGTAACAGTATAGCAGCGGTGTTTGACGTTCTGGCCATGCATGACATAGGCACGCATCGCGCGGAGCTGGGAGACAATATCTGCTCGCTGCCGGTGGAACAGCACATGATCTATTTTGTGTCATCACATTCGGTGGTTACGATCATTCGTATTCTCAGCCAGTCTCAGGATACGGCGCGGCATGAACCCTGGATATAGGATATAACCGGGAACGAAAATAATAATTAAAAACAATATGATACTGATATTTTTTTCATGAACTGAATTCTCGCGCAACATAAGTTAAATTTTATTTGATCAGGGCCAATTATGATAATGGTGATGGATGCTTTTGATGACACTTATTAATTACGAAAAAAAACGCTCCCGGCGGGAGCGTAAGCCAGTGACTTCGGCGTCAAATGAGGGTCTGACAAGTGGAGCTGCGGGTTAATTCTGGGTGATCTGGCTGCGATGCTTTTCAGCCTGCTGCTGATGAATCACTGAAGACTGACCATTATTCGCCTTCTCGTGTACAACAGCGGCTTTCTCATGCTCGTTCATTTCGGAAAATGATTTTGCTGTTTCGTTAGAAGCTGCTGGCTTGGATTTCATCATTTTTTTATGCATTTCAGCCATGTCCTGATGGGCAGAAGCGTTGCCGTTTTGCATCATTTCATGGGTCATTGCAGCCTGATCGTGACCACTCATATCCATCATTGTCATACTGTCTCCCTGAACAGCGCTTTTTTCAGAGGTTGACTGCATCTGATGGGCGGGTGCCTGGGCATTATTTACCTGGTCATGCATGTTCATTGTCTCTGCAGCCATGGCGGATGAAGCGACAGCCATAATGGCAACAAATGATACAAGGATCTTTTTCATGGTTGGGTCTCCGGTGTTTTCATACCCAAACAATCAACGGCTTATAACAGAGAAAGCATTTGATCTCAGGGCTGGTTGATCATCACGCCAGGAACCGGGCGATTGAATTATCACGCTGTCCTGATTTATGGCTGATTATAAAAAACCGCCTCTGTTTATCGCGTGACTGAACGATGACATTTTTGTCACCTTCCGGGTTTCTCCTGAATAACGGTATTAATCCATTAACAGACGCACACTGAACACAATTTCCCGCCCCTGCTGTTCTGCTGACAGCTCGCCGCCGTGAGCATGAATGATCGACCTTGTAATTGATAATCCCAGCCCCGCGCCTTCCGTGTTGTAGAACCTTGATGAGTCTGCGCGATAGAACCGGTCAAACAAACGTTCCAGATTAGCGGGAACCTGGCCGGACATCGTATTCGTAATCATCACGTTCACACAGTCACTGTCACGCTCAATGTGTATCGCTGTACAGGTGTTATCGGGAGAATACTTGATTGCATTGGAAAGCAGGTTACTGAAAGCACGTCGGAGCATATCGCTGTCTCCGGCAACAACGCCCTCTCCTTCAACCGTGATTGTCTTTCCTGTTTCGTCTGCCAGGGGCTCGAACAACTCACGTAATTCATTCAGTTCGGCTGCCAGATCCACATCATGTTTATCCAGCCGCAGCAGACCATGCTCTGAACGTGCCAGAAAAAGCATGTCACTGGTCATTCGTGACAACCTTTTCAGTTCTTCCAGGTTAGCGAATAAAATTTCGCGGTAATGCGAAACATCCCTTTCCTTAGCCAGTGCAAACTGCGTCTGCATCATCAGATTACTGACTGGTGTGCGCAGCTCATGCGCGATGTCAGACGAGAAATCTGACAGTTTCCGGAATGCCCCCTCCAGGCGATCAAACATATTATTGAACTCCTGCATGGTCTCAGAGATTTCCGGCGGAGCCAGATCGGGATTTAGACGCTGATCCAGGCTGTGTACGGTCATGGAGGAAGCCAGACTGGTCATTTCCCGTAGCGGTTTCAGACCAATACGTGTGGTCAGCCAGCCCAGAAAAACAGAAATAAAGACCAGACCGATATTGAACCAGAACAGCCAGGTACTGAGTTTGTCCATAAACAGGGTGTGATACCCAGTATCCGTGGCAACCGTAATGATGACATGTTTGCTTTTACCCTGTTCCGGCGTCACGGCAACCCGCCGCGAGATACTGCGGTACACGGTGTTATTTTCTTCCGTCTGGATCATATAGTCGAGAATATCACCCGACTTATTAAGCAGGACCGCTGGAACAACAGAATTTTTGGCATAGAGTTCAACAATTTTTTCATTTTCCATGTTTTTTATAGAAATGAATAAGCCATTGTGCCCCACCATCGCATCGTTTATTTTTTCTGATAATGACTTAATATCCGTTTTGTTCCTGAACGTCTCTGTTTTAAGAAACTCTTCGGTGAGCTGAAGTTTACCTGTCAGAAAATCGCGGTCCTGATTATCGAAATAGCCATTCAGGGTGCTAATCAGGATAAAACTTGATAACCACCATACCGTAAGCATCACCGCAGAAAAAATCAGGCTCAGGCGTGTGGTCAGGGAAATTTTGAACCTCACTCTTCTCTGATCTCCAGGACATATCCGGCACCGCGAACGGTATGGATCAGTTTTGGCTCAAAGTCATCATCAATTTTACTTCTCAGACGTCTCACGGCGACATCAATCACATTCGTATCACTGTCAAAATTCATGTTCCAGACCAGGGACGAGATAAGACTCCTGGGTAACACTTCTCCGGTGCGTTGCAGCAGCAACTCAAGCAGAACGTATTCTTTACCGGTGAGATGGATCTTCTTCCCCGAACGGATCACGGTCCGGCGCACCATATCAACGGTCATATCGGCGATGGTGCAGACTGTTGCGGCCTGCGAGCGTGCCCGGCGCAGTAGGGTTCTTACACGTGCAACCAGCTCCGTAAAATCAAAGGGCTTAATCAGGTAGTCATCTGCGCCAAGCTCCAGTCCTTTCACTTTGTCCCGCACGTTGTCCTTTGCGGTTAAAAACAGGACCGGTTCTTCGTGCCCGGACTCCCTCAGTGCGCTGATGATTTGCCACCCGTCGAGGAAAGGCAGCATCACGTCCAGTATTATCAAATCATACTGTCCCTTCGACGCGGCCCCGAGACCATCGCGGCCATTATTAAAGAGATCGGCCTGATAGCCTTCCTCAACCAGTCCCTGCTGCAGGTAACGACCTGTTTTTTGTTCGTCTTCAACGATTAAAATACGCTGCATGGTCAACTCGCTGATATGAAAGTAAAAATCTCACGCATGAGCTTTGGCTGTCCCCTAGCTGATCTGAGACGGAGCAAGCATTCCAAGCCACGCTACGGCGCCCAGAATGATAATCGCAACAACGAATTCTGTCAGGATGCTGTTTCGCATCAGGGCAACGCTGCGATCATAATTCCCTTCCCTGACCATAACTTCAAGCCGGGGACCCAGGTGAAACCGGTTTGCTGCAGCCAGAAGAAGCATCAGAACAAACAGAGCCGTCTTGGCAAGCAATATCCTCCCCCAGGAACTGTTGAATAAGGGAGTTAAGTTACCCTCAGCAATATACAGATAGTTGACCAGCGCACTCAGGATCAGGGCTACAACAATCACCGTTCCTGCCGTGGCAAATTTTGCCAGGGAGTCAGATATCACAATGACGCTCTGTGCATTATGCTCGTTTCTGCGCATCAGCAGGATAGCAAATGCAACCAGAGCACCTGTCCAGGCACCTGCAGCGCCGAGATGGGTCAGATCGCTCAGTAAATGGAGATAGTAATGCAGACCGTCATGCATAACGGCGTGTCCTCCCCAGGCAAGTGTAGCCAGCGCCACGCCCCCACTCATCGTCATCAGCAGGCAGGACAATACTCTCTTATTAGTGTAAAGGAACAAAGCACCGAGTGTGGTAAACAGGGCACAGAGTCTGACAATCCAGCTAATACCCACATCAGTTTCTTCTATCACCATCTCGATAACATGGATGGATAATTCTCTGAGGTCAGTTACTCCACTCATGGCATTAGATACCAGGAGCATATTAATGCCAGTAAGAATGATGCCTGTAACAACAGCAAAGGTTATAAACGACCTGAAATTAGTCAGGTTATAGGTTTCATGTCTGACACCGCTTATTCCATATATCTGAAAAAATGGCAATCCAAATATTACCATCAAATCCAGATAAAGAAGAAAACGAATAACAATCATAATCAGGTCGTTCATAATATTACTTCACTGTAAAGGTGTAATTACCGGTAATAGGGTGCGTATCTGAAGAAACCGCGCGCCAGTCAACACGATAAGTGCCAGCGGGTAAAGGCTCTCGCGGAATAATGACCATCGATTTAGGGTCAGCGCCTGGCGCCACTTTTGCCGCGACCGGCATCGGAGAATGTGATGACATGCCTTTCATACCCGTCATCGTTAATTTTGCACCTGAGAATTTCACGGTCAGATTTTCCGAGAAATTAAGCTGAATCTTTTCCGGGGCCGCTACGGCTGAATCAGCCTGTGGCACAGAGCTTTTTAATTCCGGATGGGCCATAGCAGAGAAAGCAACGCCCATAACGAGGCCACCTGTAAGAATGGCTTTATTTAAAATCGACATTTTATTTACCTGTTTAGTTGAGTGTTTTATATCAGTGCGTTAAAACCAGATTCTGGCTCCCGCCAGGAATACTACCTGATGGTCTTTCTCACCTTCTCTTTTCGCCATATCGGATGTTTTCCCGTAAAGTTGATTCCAGGAAACGCCTATATAGGGTGCAAACTCACGGCGTATTTCATAGCGCAGCCGGAGCCCCAGCTCTGTGTCAGTCAGTCCCCTGCCGCGACCCCGCGATTCATCATCCTGACTGTAGAAATTCACCTCATAGGATGGCTGGAGTATGAGCCGGTTAGTCAGTAAAACGTCGTATTCTCCTCCCAGACGAAGGGCTGCTTTTCCGCCATTACTGACAAAACCCGTAATTTCAGACTCAAAATTATAGGGTGCCAGCCCCTGAAAACCGACAGCAGCCCAGGTCCGGGCAGAAGCAGGTCTGAAATCCTGCCTGACACCCGCAACCAAATCCCACCATGGGCCAACCGCATGTCCCCAGAGTAACTGCGCTTCAGCCGCCTCCGTTTCCCCATTGCTTCGTTCACCTTCACTCTTTAGCCAAATCCGATCTGTGTCGCCTCCAATCCAGCTGTTAACACTCCAGCTGAAATTGTTGGTGTTATCCGACCGTTGCCATTCCAGTTGATCCAGCAGAACCAGATAATTAATCGCACTGTCGTGAATCGCATGCCCCTGTAAATTGCCGAATGCAGCCTTCCGGTCGGCATCGGTAACAGGCGGAATTGGCGTTCTGCTCTCAGTTACAATGGGCTCCATTGACGTCATCTCAGTGAAATTCTCATCTGCTGGCATCTGCATGGCAGACATGTCGTGCCCGGCGTGGGGATCTGCAGAGACGGAGCCCGCCGCAATAGAAAGCTGTGAGGTAAACAAACCGGCGACCAGAACAGGTATGGCCTTCAAATTTCTCTTCATTCGCATCATTCCTCCACCCGGACTTCACGAAACATTCCCATTTCCATGTGATAGAGCAAATGGCAGTGATACGCCCAGCGGCCAAGCGCATCTGCTGTCACTCTGTAACTGCGTTTTGTACCAGGGGGAACATCTATTGTGTGTTTACGAACCATGAAATTACCGTTTTCATCTTCCAGATCGCTCCACATACCATGCAGGTGAATGGGGTGAGTCATCATGGTATCGTTGATCAGCGTGATCCTGAGCCGCTCACCGTATTTCAGCAGCACCGGTGCGGCATCTGAAAACTTGATTCCGTTAAATGACCAGGCAAACTTTTCCATGTGGCCGGTTAAATGCAGTTCTATGGTACGGCCAGGTTCACGTCCGTCAGGATCCTCAAAGCGGCTTTTCAAATCCGCGTACGTGAGAACCTTTCTTCCGTTATTTCGAAGACCAATACCCGGATCATTTAATTTCGGAGAGACGCTCATCGCCTGCATATCAACCAGTGGGTTATCCGTTTCTGACGCAGGATGACTTTGCATACCCGGCATTCCGGCCATCCGGGAATGATCCATACCGGCCATGCTGCTGTGATCCATGGGCGCGGAGGATGTCCCGCTATCCGGAAGGTCAGCACCGTCCATAGACATCATCTCTCCGCTGTTATCCATGCCTCCCATCTGGCTGTGGTCCATTCCTGCCATATCATGTCCCATTCCCCCCATACCCATATCTTCCATGGTCAACAGAGGACGGGGATCGAGGGGGGGAACGGCAGCACTTAACCCTTCTCTCGTGGCCAGTGTCCCTCGAGCGTAACCGGTCCTGTCCATGGATTGTGCGAAGATGGTATAGGCCTCACCCTGAGGCTCCACAATGACATCATAGGTTTCGGCAACGGCAATCCTGAATTCGTCAACGGTAACCGGGTTTACATACTGGCCATCTGCAGCCACGACCGTCATTTTCAGCCCGGGGATACGGATATCGAAATAGGTCATTGCCGAGCCGTTGATAAACCGTAAGCGTATCTTTTCACCGGGACGGAACAGTCCGGTCCAGTTTTTCAGCGGGGCCTGCCCGTTCATGAGATAGGTGTAGGTGTAGCCACTGACATCCGCGAGGTCAGTCGGATTCATTTTCATTTCAGCCCACATTTTCCGATCGGCAATGGTGGCTGACAGCCCCCTGGTATTCACGTCGCGGAAAAAAGAGCCAACGGTTGGTTTATTGAAATTGTAGTAATCCGACTGTTTTTTTAATTTTTTCAGCAGGCTGTGAGGATTTTCATCGGTCCAGTCAGACAACATGACCACATGCTCACGATCGTAAGCAAACGGTTCTGGCTCCCTAGCATCGATGATAATGGCACCGTATACCCCCTCCTGTTCCTGCAGACCGGAATGGCTGTGGTACCAGTAAGTCCCGTTCTGCTTAACCTTAAAGGTGTAAACGTAGGTATCATCAGGCTCTATGCCCATAAAACTCAGCCCCGGAACACCATCCATATTGGCCGGAAGAATAATGCCGTGCCAGTGAATGGACGTCTGTTCATTAAGACGGTTTTTGACCTTCAGGGTAATGGTGTCACCTTCTTTCCAGCGAAGAACGGGCCCCGGCAGGCCTCCATTGATTGTTTTGGCCTGACGCTCACTGCCCGTGATATTGACGGCCGTTTCACCAATGGTCAGGTCAAACTGAGTACCCTGCAGGGATGCGGCAACTGGCAGGCTCAGACTGGAACGCGCATTGAAACTCCATACGCCAAGACTTCCGGCTACGCCAGAGAGGGTTAACCCCTTCAGGAAAGTTCGTCGAGACGTTTTCAACAGCATGCGCATTCCCTTATTTAAAGTATGGTTACTGACAGAATTCGAGAACCGATTTAAATTAAATTACTGGTTCATCCACTTACAATGAAATGAATCTAGCACACCTTAAGAAACAAATTCATTACAATCGTGTAATGTACGTGGCTGTATTACATTTACGTCATCTTCCCCACAGGTTGATTTTTTTATATATGATCATAAGGACATCTTTTATGTACCTCAGAAGGTAATTACACATGAATATATTAATCACGACCACTGCGTTTACAGCTTTATTTTGTGGGGCAGCTTTTGCTCAGTCCAGTGATATTGCCCATGAAGCACATCGATTTGTTAATAATGCCTCAGCCGTCAGTCATGTGAACTCCTCGACGCATGAAAACTTACCGGACAGGGTTAATAAAAACAACACGCCCTCATTCTCTGAAATGAATGAACATGAAAGGGCCATTGTTGCTCATTCATTTATGAACAACAGCGCGTCCTATGCGCATCAGAAAATGATTGAGGAACATAAAAAAATGCTGTCCGGCAGTGATGCAAATTCAAAGACCTCGTCTTCTTCTTTTAACGAACTGAATGCCGGAGAAAAAGCCGCTCTCGTGCATGAGCAGGTCAATAATGCCGGTGCGGAAGCACATCAGACGCAGGCAAGAAAGCTTCGCGGGCTGTATTCGACCAGGTAACTGCAGGCGGGTTAGTGCTTAGCGTCAGGTGCGCAGCAGGGCTTTACTGACGGGTTACGTAGCAGGACATGAGCCCCATATTGCTCTGCCGTAACCTGTTTCAGTCCCGTTAATCATCACCGTCGGGCTGGTCATACAGTTCCCAGAGCTTCAGGAGCAAACGGGAAACAAGATATGTTACAAAAATGACGACCATCAACGGTGCTCCCGATTAACTGACAGATGACACGCCTCCTGAAAACCCCTAGCATACGCCGCAGTGTTCATGCTAACGGCGAATTCCAGTAAATGTATTCTACCGATGTCGTAAAAGAAAATGCCTACCTTTCAGCCACCCGCTCGGGGCTGGAATCGAACGAGATCGCTACTCTTCAGCGCTCCTTGCCTTCCCGGTTTAATCTGCGGCATTTGAAAAAAAATGAATCATTAAAACTCGTACTGCAAAAGAAAGCGGGAAAATCACGTGTCGTGGCCTATAAATTTACGTCCGGTTCATTTAATTACACGGCGTATCGTATATCAGATAAAAAGTTCTATAACCTTTCCGATACTTCCGGGAAAGGCAGTCTCGATTATCCGTTACCGGCCACAGCAAGACTCAGTTCGCCTTTCAATCCTGCAAGACTTAACCCGGTATCGGGAAAAGTGAGTCCCCATAATGGCATTGATTATTCCATGCCCATGAACACGAAAATAGTCAGCGTCATCGACGGAAAAATCACCCGGGCCGAATACAACAGTACCATGGGATATTTTGTTGAAGTAACGGGAAAAGCCGGTGTTAAAACTCGCTATCTCCACCTCAATAAAATACTCGTTACTAAAGGGGCCAGGGTTACCCGGGGAGACGCTATTGCGTTATCCGGTAACAGCGGACGTTCATCCGGTCCTCATCTGCATTACGAGCTGGTCATCAATAACAATCCTGTTAACTCACTGGCGTTCCGGGCAGCGGCACCCGCTGATAACAAACTTGAACAGCATGCCTTTGCGCATGCCAGAGACTACGAACGATACCTGGACTGATAACGGGGGC
>NZ_GL882763.1:1905-16157 GCF_000195655.1 Klebsiella sp. MS 92-3 | reverse complement strand
CCCCGTCTGCCGGATTAATTTTTTTTATCGTTTTCACTTCCTTGATGTTGATGATCTCCATGCCCTCCGTGGCCGTGGAAAAGATGCATTAGCGGGCAGACCAGCAATAACAGATATGGCCAGTAACCTGCCACATGTGACCAGTGTTCGCGCAGGAGGGCAAATGCCGCAATCGCGGCGACAGCAATAAGCGCATAGGTGGTACTTTTCATACCGGACTCCTTCTGTTAGTAACAGACCCTTCATTCAGGGTTATTTCCCGAGCCTGACACTTTTCAGACGCAACGCATTTGCAATGACGCTAACGGAGGAAAGGGCCATAGCCGCCGCCGCAATAACTGGCGACAGCAGTATTCCATACACAGGATAAAGCAGACCTGCAGCTACAGGCACCCCAAGAGCATTGTAGATAAACGCAAAAAACAGATTCTGCCGGATATTTTTCATGGTGATTTCTGACAGATGACGGGCCCTGTTGAGTATCATCAAATCGCCTTTGAGAAGGGTAACGCCAGCACTTTCTATTGCCACATCTGTACCCGTTCCCATGGCTATACCCACGTCAGCCGCTGCCAGCGCCGGGGCATCATTCACACCGTCTCCGGCCATCGCAACCACATGGCCAGACGCTTTCAGTCGGGTTATCACTGCTTTTTTGCCATCCGGCAGAATCCCGGCTTCAACCTCATCTATTCCCAGTTTCCGTGCGACTGCTTCAGCAGTAAGCTGGTTATCCCCGGTGAGCATAACAATGCGGATCCCCGCCTGACGCAAAGCTTTAAGCGCATCCGGCGTGGTTGCTTTCACGGGATCCGAGATAGCTATCAGGCCTGCAAGGTTCCCGTCTGTGGCCACATAGATAACGGTAGCGCCTTCCATCCGCAACGTATCCGCAACGGCCTTTTGATTATCAATAACGATACTGTTTTCCTGCATAGCCAGTTCATTACCAATAACAACCCGTTGACCTTCGACATCGCCTGAGACACCTTTCCCCGACGGGGCATTGAAATTACTGACGGCAGGTATCACGATCCCCTTTTCATGCGCGGCTCTGACAACAGCCATACCCAACGGATGCTGCGAACCTTTTTCCACTGCAGCTGTTACACGTAAAAGAGATATTTCCCCACCCGGACTGAGACTGATAATCCCTGTCACCGTAGGCGAACCTTCCGTGAGCGTGCCTGTTTTGTCGACAACCAGCGTGTCCACTTTTTCAAGACGCTCAAGGGCTTCGGCATTCTTGATTAACACCCCGGCCTGGGCGCCTTTGCCCACCCCCACCATTATCGACATCGGCGTGGCCAGTCCCAGCGCGCAGGGACAGGCAATAATCAGGACCGACACAGCCGCAATGAGACCGTGCGCCATCCTGGGCTCGGGCCCCCAGACAGACCAGATCAAGAAAGCAACAACCGCGATAAGTATCACCAGAGGAACAAACCAGCCTGAAACGCTGTCTGCCATTCTCTGGATGGGGGCACGCGAACGCTGTGCATCAGCGACCATCTGAACAATTCGTGAGAGCATCGTTTCATCACCGACTTTCTCTGCACGGATGATAAGACTACCTGTCTGATTAATCGTCCCCCCAATGACAGGGTCACCCTTCGTTTTGGTAACCGGCATAGACTCCCCGGTCACCATCGATTCATCAACGGTTGTTTTGCCTTCGATCACGATACCGTCGACCGGAATACTCTCTCCAGGTCTGATGCGGAGCTTATCGCCAGGCAGGACATCTTCCGCATTAATATCCGTTTCATGACCGTCATGATCCAGCCGTCTGGCGGTTTTGGGGGCAAGGTTCAGAAGCGCAGTAATGGCGCCTGAGGTTTGTTCCCGTGCCCGCAGCTCAAGAACCTGTCCCAGCAGAACAAGCACCGTAATAACTGCTGCGGCTTCAAAATAAACGGCCACCAGGCCATCCATGTTTCTGAACGATGCAGGAAACCAGGAGGGGAAGACGGTTGCAATGACGCTGTAAACCCAGGCTACGCCGGTCCCCATTGCAACAAGGGTAAACATATTCAGGGAGCGGTTACGTAACGACATTCCGGCCCGGGCGAAGAATGGCCAGCCACACCACAACACGACAGGGGAGGCCAGAAGCAACTGCAGCCATGTGTTGTACTGTGGCGGTACTGTATTCCTCAAGTCGGGAAACAGATGAGATCCCATTTCGAGTACCAGAACCGGAAACGCCAGCAACAACCCCAGCCAGAAGCGTCTTGTCATGTCGTGAAGTTCATCACTCGGCCCCGTGGATGCCGTAGCTACGAGCGGCTCCAGTGCCATTCCACAGACAGGACAGCTTCCGGGACCACTGCGGCGTATCTCCGGGTGCATCGGACATGTCCACACACCTTCAGAATTCTCTTTTTCCGCCTGGTTGTGAGGCTGTTTTATCTGATCAGGGCTGACTTCGTGATGATCGTGGTGATGGTGATGGGAATGTTCACTGGCATCTTCGGTAAGATAACGATCGGGATGGGCTTTAAATTTACTCTCACAGCTGGCGGAGCAGAAATAAAGTTGGTGGTCCTGGTATCGAATGCTGCTGTGCGCCCTGTCGGGCAGGATGGCCATCCCGCACACGGGATCTCTCACCTTATGCAATACGTGGCCCTCGTCCGGGGATAATGTCTGCTCAGAAGCAGTCTGGTTGTTGTGTTGCACTGCATTGTCATTTTTCACAGTAACTCTCCTTATGCATACCGAAGCATCTTCTGTCTTCAGGGTATGTCATGGATGCGATTACCACGAATATCGCCGGCACAGGAGTGCCTGCTACCGGCGTCCCGTTATCAGCCGTTCCGCTGACTATTCGATTCGCTGGAAGACTTTTTTACTTCCATCCGGTGAGAATGCGATAACATCGTAAGCCTCTTTTCGGGCTCCCATCTCCATTCCAGGACTTCCTGCTGGCATACCGGGGGTGGCGAGACCGTATATACCCGAACCAGACTGCATTGCCTTATGTATCGTTGTCGCAGGCACATGGCCTTCAATGATCAAATTACCGGCAACCGCGGTATGACAACTTCGTAGTCCTGCAGGAATAGCATGCTTTTCTTTCAGGGCTGACAGCGCCTGATCATTCATGACGTGAGTTCGTACTTCAAACCCGTCTTTTTCCATCGCTTTGCCCCACAGGGAACAACAGCCACAGTTTTCAGATTTGTACATATCAATCACTTTTTCACTCGCCATCGCGGGTAGTGAAAGGCCGAGAGCCAGCGCCATTAGAACCACTTTTTTCATACTCACCTCTGTATATTATCGATATAAACCCTGACGTCAGGGTGAATCAGTAAAGAAGGACACCCACAGGGGGTGCCCTTTCAGGTTCAGGACACGCTTTTTTTATGTCTGCGCAGCCAGATTAATTTGTAGGCGGCAGGAATAATGAACAGGGACAGCAGCGGAGCCGTGATCATCCCACCAATCATGGGTGCCGCGATACGGCTCATGACTTCTGAACCTGCACCGGTTCCCCAGAGTATTGGCAGCAGACCCGCAATGATCACCGCCACGGTCATGGCTTTCGGCCGGACACGCAGTACGGCACCATGATAGAGGGCTTCATCAAGGCCTTCCGGTGTGAACGTCTCTTTACGGGACAATTCCGGGTGCGCTTCAATGGCATGACGCAGATACATCAGCATGACCACGCCAAACTCTGCTGCCACCCCGGCCAGGGCGATAAACCCGGTTCCGGTCGCCACTGACATATGGAAGCCCTGCCAGTACAGGAACCATATCCCGCCAACCAGGGCAAACGGCAGGCTCATCAGAATAAGTAAGGCCTCATCAGCCCGGCGGAATGCCAGATATAACAGGATGAAGATGATCATCACCGTCATCGGTACCATCAGTTTTAATTTCTTATTGGCGTGCTCGAGTAATTCAAACTGTCCTGAGAATGCCACACTGGTCCCCGGTCTCAGTTTCACTTTCTCACTGATGGCCGTCTTAATATCGTTCACCACCGACACCATGTCCCTGCCGCGGGCATCAACATAAATCCAGCTGGCTGGCCGGGCATTTTCGGTTTTCAGCATGGTTGGTCCGGAAACGACCTTAATATCGGCAACATCGCCCAGCGTAATTTGCTGCTTCATTGGGGTCAGGATTGGCATCTCTCTCAACGCCTGCGGACTGTTACGGTAATCCTGCGGATAGCGAATGTTAATAGGGTACCGGGCCACGCCTTCAACCGTCTCACCCACCATAGCCCCACCGATTGCTGAAGAGACGAACAGCTGGACGTCGCCCACAGTCATCCCGTACCGGGAAGCTTTCTCCCGGTTGATATCGATATCGATGTAGCGCCCGCCCTCAAGTCGCTCAGCCAGGACAGACACCACGCCAGGCACGGTTTTGGCTACCGCCTCGATACTCTGCGCCGTCGCGTCGATATCGGACAGAACAGTCCCGGACACTTTGATACCTATCGGGCTTTTGATCCCGGTTGAGAGCATATCAATACGGTTACGGATAGGCGGCACCCAGAGGTTTGCCAGACCCGGTAAACGGACTGTCCTGTCGAGTTCATCAATAATCTTGTCAATTGTCATGCCGGGACGCCACTGATCCTCAGGTTTGAGCTGGATCGTGGTTTCCACCATTTCGAGCGGCGCGGAATCCGTTGCGGTCTCTGCTTTACCGGTCTTGCCAAATACAGAAGCCACTTCAGGAACGCTTTTGATTAACTTGTCTGTTGTCTGCAGGAGCGCTGCAGCTTCTGCCGGAGAGACGCCAGGCAAGGTCGACGGCATATACAGCAGATCGCCCTCGTTAATCTTCGGCAGAAATTCACCGCCCACCTGACTCAGTGGCCAGATAACCGTGAAAATGGACAAGGCCGCAACCAGCAGGGTTGTTTTTGGCCAGTGGAGGACCCGCAGCAGCAAAGGATGATACGCTTTGATCAGCACCCGGTTCAGGGGGTTACTTGTCTCGGCAGGAATTTTCCCCCGGATCCAGAATCCCATCAGAATAGGAATGACGATGATGGCCAGTGCGGCCGCTCCCGCCATGGAGTACGTTTTCGTGAATGCCAGCGGGCCAAACAGACGACCTTCCTGCCCTTCCAGGGTAAAGATAGGAATAAAGGACAGGGTGATGATCAGCAGGCTAATGAACAACGCGGGTCCCACTTCCACGGAGGCGTCGGTAATCACCTTCCAGCGGGTGGCGTTGTCAATCTGCTCACCCGGATGCTGATGATCCCACTCCTCAAGCCGTTTGTGCGCATTTTCAATCATCACAATGGCGGCATCCACCATCGCACCGACGGCAATCGCTATCCCTCCCAGCGACATGATATTGGCGTTCAGTCCCTGGAAGTGCATGACGATAAAGGCGATACACAGGCCAAGTGGCAGAGAAATAATCGCCACCAGGGCAGAACGGACATGCCAGAGGAACAGTGCGCAAACGACAGCAACAACGATAAACTCTTCAAGAAGCTTGTAACTGAGGTTATCAATCGCCCGGTCGATTAACTGGCTGCGATCGTAGGTGGTCACGATTTCAACGCCTTCCGGCAGGCTGGCCTTCAGCGTCTCCAGTTTATCCCTCACTGCCGTGATAACGTCGCGCGCATTTTTACCCGACCGCAGGATCACCACGCCGCCAGCGACTTCTCCCTGGCCGTTCAGCTCGGCAATACCACGCCTCATTTCGGGCCCGGTCTGCACGCGGGCAACATCCCGCAGATAAACCGGCACGCCGTTCTCACCTGTTTTCAGGACGATGTTATTAAAATCATCAATGCTCTGAAGATAACCGCTGGCACGGACCATATACTCCGCTTCGGCCATTTCAACGGATGAGCCACCGGCCTCCTGGTTAGACGATTCAAGTGCCTGTTTCACTTCGGGCAGGCTGATACCGTACTGGGACAGTTTTACCGGATTGACCTGAATCTGGTACTGTTTCACCACGCCGCCAACCGAAGCGACCTCAGCCACGTTCGGGATGGTTTTCAGCTCAAATTTCAGGAACCAGTCCTGCAGAGAGCGCAGTTCTGAAAGGTCGTGTTTTCCGTTGCGATCGACAAGGGCATATTCAAAAATCCAGCCCACACCCGTGGCATCAGGACCGATTTCAGAACTCACACCGGCAGGCAGTTTTCCCTGAACCTGATTCAGATATTCCAGCACGCGGGAACGGGCCCAGTACAGATCGGTGCCGTCTTCAAAAATGACATACACATACGAATCCCCGAACTGTGAAAAACCACGCACGGTTTTTGCGCCAGGTACGGACAGCATGGTGGTGGTAAGTGGATAGGTGACCTGGTTTTCTACAATCTGCGGGGCCTGGCCGGGATAGCTGGTTTTGATAATGACCTGTACATCTGACAGGTCAGGCAAGGCATCGACCGGCGTGTTAATAATCGTCCATGTACCCCAGATGCTGAGAAACAGGGCCCCCATCATGACCAGGAAACGGTTGGCGACAGAGCGCCGGATAATCCATTCAATCATCGTCGTCTCCTCAGTGCCCTGAATGCATATTTACAGGCTGGTCAGACATTGCTGGCATACTGCTTTCTGTTTTTTCAGGGTGGCGCATACGTTCCAGCGCGCCCGTAATATTGGCTTCGGAGTCAATGAGGAACAGGCCACTGACCACCACGGTATCGCCTTCATTCAGGCCGGAACCGATGCCGGACTGTTGCTGTGATTCATGCAGAACGTGGATCTGTTTCGGCACAAACTTGCCTTCATCATCAACAGTAATCACGCGCTGTTCTTTGCCGGTATCGATAACGGCCTGGCTTGGTATCAGCAGCATCTCCTGGCTCTTGGTATTCAGTTTCAGATAGGCATTCATGCCCGGCTTGAGAAACTCATCCTTATTAGAAACCTGGAGACGGACCTGAAGCGTACGGGTTGTCTGATCCACGCTGGGAAGAATGTTCCATTTTTCGACATGGAATGTTTTATCCGGATAAGCCGGTACCGAAATTTCAAACTGCGACGTATCTTTCAGCAGATATGCGATAGATTCTGGCACTGCAGCGCTGATCCAGACCGGGTCCATCCCCTGAATCTGAGCCACTACTTTATCTTTCGAAATATTCATGCCGGTGCGCAGGTCAAACGCAGTAATGACACCATCAATAGGTGCTTTAATGGTAAAACGGGTCTGGATTGTGCGGGTTGAACGCAGCCTTTGAATATCCTCTTCCGGCATACCAGCCAGACGAAGTCGCTCCAGAACCCCTTTTATCTGGGTTGACGTACCGCCTGTACCGGATAACAGCAGGAACTCACTTTGTGCCTCAACCCATTCAGGAATGGTGATATCGATAAGCGGAGTGCCTTTCTTCACATGATCGCCAATCGTCAGGGGATACACTTTTTCGACGAAACCGTCAGAGCGCGCCTGCACAATGACAAACTGATACTCGTTGTAACTGACATTAGCCGGGATTGTCTGGGAATAATTCAGCATTCCTCGCGTGACTTTTTGCGTTTTTAATCCCAGATTCTGAACCTGCGTTGGATCGATACGGATCCCGCCACTGCTTTCATCGCCACTTTCATCAGCATATTTCGGCACCAGGTCCATATCCATAAAGGGAGATTTTCCGGGTTTATCAAATTTGGTATCCGGTTTCATCGGGTCATACCAGAAAAGTACCTTTCGCTCCGGTGCCTTTTGTTCGGTTTGTACTGTTTTTTGTGATGAGTTTACATACTGCCAGGCAGTAACCGATATCAGCCCCCCTGCTATGAGGCTGCTGATAATTATTGCAGCATATTTTATCTTTAAAGAAGCCATACAATTTCTCGCTGAAAAATCAAAACACCTGGCATATGCGCCCGATCATTCATTCACAGTAATCCCTTAATGAATGTTCAGGCGCACTGGATGTATTCGCTCCGGACTGATAATCAGGATTGCGTAACGTTAATGCTTTTGAGTAAGGAGATATTGCCCTGCTGAATAAACGAGAAATCGACATGGTTGCCGGTTTTCAGGGCATTGATAGCGTCGTCTGCATTAACAAAAGTGAAGCGCATGGTCATTGCAGGCCAGCCCACAGCAGGGATTGCTTCGTGCGAAATGGTAATCTTTTTACTATTCATATCAATGTCTTTAACGACACCGGTGCCCTTGATAACCTGCTGTACCGAAGCATCACTGGCAGCATTCATATCGCCATGCTGATGTGTTTCAGCATGAAGACCGGCAGAAAACATGACAGAGAAGGCACCAAATAAAACGGCTTTAAGTGAATTACGCATTTTTAATTTCCTGATTAATTAAATAAATTTACTCTACCCAACCGCCACCCAGCGCGGTAAACAGATTAATTTCGTTAACCTGTCGGGAATAGGTAAGATCGAGAATGGTTTGCTGCGTAGCGAAGAGGGAACGTTCTGCATCCAGCACTTCGATGTAACTGACAGCACCACTTGCATATAATCCTCTGGCACGCTGGAGAGTTATCTGAAGTGAATCAAGATAACGCTGCTGTGACTCAAGTTGCTGGCTAAGACTGTCGCGCAGCGCAAGCGTGTCGGAAACATCCTTAAAGGCTGACTGAATTTTTTGTTCGTAATTAACCACCGATTGTTGCTGGCGAATTTCAGCCAGCTTCAGATTGGCTTTATTCCTGCCAGCATTAAAAATAGGAATTTCAATTTTAGGGATAAAATTCCACATTCCACTTCCTGACGTAAACAGGCTTGACAGCTCCGTACTGCTTGCGGAAAGACCACTGGTCAGGGTAATGGAGGGGAAAAAGGCCGCTCGCGCTGCGCCAATATTGGCATCAGCCGCTTTCAGCTGATATTCCGCTTCCATAATATCCGGTCGCTGCAGCAAAATTTGTGAAGATAGATTTGGTGGCAATTTTACTGGTGCGATCTCCCCGCCTTTCATCCCTTTTTCTGACGGAAGTGCGCGGTACGTTCCCAGCACCAGTTGCAGGGCATTGTTTGCCTGAGCCAGATCGCCTTCTCGTTTGGCTATTTCGGCGCGGGTACTTTCGATTTGTCCTCTCGCCTGTTCAAGTGCCAGAACGTTCGTACTCCCGGTCACGAGCTGTTGCTCAACGAAAGCATAGGACTGTTCATAATTTTTCAGCGTTTCCCGCGCAATACGGAGTTGTTCGTACGCCAGTTGCTGGCTGAAATAGCTCTGTGAAACGTTGGAGACCAGCAGGATGTGTACGGCACGACGGGCTTCTTCGCTGGCAAAGTAGTTCTGGCGATCAGCCTCACTCATGTTCTTAAGTTTGCCAAAAAAATCGAGCTCATAGCTGAGCTCCAGACCCGCGTCGTACTCCTGTGTGGTCGGCTTGTCACCTTTCAGACCACCGTTGTATGTGATCCCGGATGAGGCATTCAGTTGGGGATAACGATCTGCATCCGTGACGTTGAACTGGGCCCGGGCCTCTTCAACCTTCAGGGCAGCCATTCTCAAATCACGGTTATTATTCAGGGCTTCACCGATCAGCCTGCTGACCTGGGGATCGACAAAAAAGTTTCGCCAGCCCGTATCCTGATAGCTGTTTACCGCAGGCGTCAGACTGTTTTTAGACAATGAAAACTGCTGGGGAACCGGAGCTGGCGGACGCTGATATTCAGGTGCCAGAGAAACACAACCAGCCAGGATGAATATGGTACTGATGCTGAGTAATTTTAATTTGAACATAACGCTTCTCGTACAGGCAGACCTGGTAAATGGTTCAAACGAAATCCAGAGTATTGATAGGGATACTTTACCGAACGCTCTCTGTTTGCCGGGTGACAGGATAATGACAATGTTGTCATTTTTGCTGTAATCCGTTGATAACGATCGTGGGCGCAATAAAATGACATTAGCAGCCAGCCGGGGAGCATGATGAAAATATTAATCGTTGAAGACGAAATTAAAACAGGTGAATATCTCAGCAAGGGGCTGACAGAGGCGGGGTTCGTCGTGGATCACGCTGATAATGGTCTGACCGGATATCATCTTGCCATGACAGCCGAGTATGATTTAGTCATCCTGGATATCATGCTGCCTGATGTAAACGGCTGGGATATCATCCGTATGCTGCGCAGTGCCGGAAAGGGGATGCCGGTATTACTGCTGACGGCCCTTGGCACGATTGAACACAGGGTCAAAGGACTTGAGCTGGGTGCGGACGATTATCTGGTGAAGCCCTTTGCGTTTGCTGAACTGCTCGCCCGGGTAAGAACCCTCCTCAGGCGGGGAAACACGATGATCACGGAAAGCCAGCTTAAAGTGGCTGACCTCTCGGTTGATCTCGTATCCAGAAAAGTCAGCCGCGCCGGGAACCGCATTGTGCTCACCAGTAAAGAGTTCAGCTTGCTGGAATTCTTCATTCGCCATCAGGGAGAAGTTCTTCCCCGCTCCCTGATTGCCTCTCAGGTCTGGGACATGAATTTTGACAGCGACACTAACGCGATTGATGTCGCAGTAAAGCGACTCCGCGCTAAAATAGACAACGATTACGGGACAAAACTGATCCAGACAGTGCGGGGCGTGGGCTACATGCTGGAGATCCCGGATGCATAGCAAACCGTCCAGACGACCTTTCTCACTCGCTCTGCGGCTGACCTTTTTTATCAGCCTGTCCACAATACTGGCGTTTATCGCCTTCACCTGGTTTATGCTGCATTCTGTTGAAAAGCATTTTGCCGAGCAGGATGTCAGCGATCTGCAACAAATCAGCACCACACTGAGCCGTATACTCCAGTCCCCGGCAGATCCGGATGAAAAAAAAGTAAGCAAAATAAAGGAATCAATTGCCAGCTACCGCAACGTTGCCCTTTTGCTCCTCAATCCCAGGGGTGAAGTGCTCTTTAGCTCAGCTCAGGGGGCGGCACTACGCCCGGCAGTGAATTCAGCAGATTTTAGCGAGCACAGCCGCGCACGGGATGTCTTTCTCTGGACGGTGGAGGATCCTGCGGGACCGATGGATACCGGGTCCGAAATGAAGATGGAAACATACAGGATTATCGCCTCCTCTGGTCAGGCGATATTTCAGGGCAAACAGCAGAACTATGTCATGCTGACTGGCCTATCCATTAATTTCCATCTCCATTACCTCGATGCGCTGAAAAAGAACCTGATTGCGATTGCCGTCGTGATAAGCCTGTTGATTGTTCTGATCATTCGAATCGCTGTCCGTCAGGGGCACCTGCCCCTTCGTAATGTCAGCAATGCCATTAAAAACATCACCTCCGAGAATCTTGATGCGCGACTGGAACCGACACGCGTTCCCATTGAGCTGGAGCAACTGGTTATCTCGTTCAATCATATGATTGGAAAGATTGAGGATGTCTTTACCCGCCAGGCCAATTTCTCTGCCGATATCGCGCATGAGATCAGAACGCCCATCACCAATCTGGTGACGCAGACTGAAATCGCACTGAGTCAGGATCGAACACAGAGGGAACTTGAGGATGTCCTCTATTCCAGTCTTGAAGAGTATAACCGGATGACCAAAATGGTCAGCGATATGCTGTTCCTGGCACAGGCAGATAATAATCAGCTGATACCTGACAGGGTCATGTTTGACCTCAGAGCGGAAGTCATGAAAGTCTTCGAGTTTTTCGAAGCCTGGGCCGAAGAACGCAATATCACGCTCAAATTTAACGGGATGCCCTGCCTGGTTGAGGGAGATCCACAAATGTTCAGAAGGGCGATCAATAATCTGTTATCCAATGCCCTGCGTTATACCCCGGAGGGACAGGCAATCACCGTCTCAATAAGAGAGCAGGAGAGCTTTTTTGACCTTGTGATTGAAAATCCGGGGAAACCGATCCCTGAAGAACATTTATCAAGGCTGTTTGACCGTTTTTATCGGGTGGATCCATCCAGACAACGAAAAGGAGAAGGCAGCGGCATCGGCCTTGCGATTGTGAAGTCAATCGTGGAAGCACATCACGGAAGAGTGCAGGTGGAATCAGACGTACGCTCCACGCGTTTTATCTTATCCGTGCCCAGACTGGAGAAAATGATCCCGGAAACCCAATGCTGAAAATAAAGATGTAAATGACAAAGATGTCATTAGCCTGTCATGCAGCAAACAGAAGCCATTCGATATAATTAGTGCAACTTATCAGGAAGGCTGGATTGCTTCATCAATACCCGGCGTCAGAGTACGCCAGGAAATGAATATCCAGCCCTCTTCCGGAGAAATAAACGCTGCCGAACTTGTTTCAGTTATGGAACTGAAAACACCGGTTGTACTTCCCCGGACATCACTAATTCAGAAATGGAGAGTTATCATGAAAAATATCGTATTAGCATCTTTGCTGGGCTTTGGTTTAATTTCATCGGCCTGGGCCACTGAAACCGTGAATATCCATGATCGCGTCAACAATGCACAGGCTCCTGCTCACCAGATGCAGTCTGCTGAGGCTCCTGTCGGGATCCAGGGGACTGCTCCTCGTATGACCGGTATGGACCAGCATGAACAGGCCATTATTGCTCATGAAACCATGACGAACGGCTCGGCGGATGCTCACCAGAAAATGGTGGAAAGTCATCAGAAGATGATGGGAAATAACACGGTATCCACGACCGTCCCGTCAACGTCTTACGCGGCGATGAATGAGCATGAAAGAGCAGCGGTTGCTCATGAATTCATGAATAACGGGCAATCCGGCCCACATCAGGCCATGGCCGAAGCGCACCGCCGCATGATCAATGCAGGCTGAATGCGACGGTAGTATCCGTGCTGTTACCTTTTCCCTGATAGATTTTCCTGAAACAACGTTGCTACATTTTTGCCCCCCGTCAGGGGGCTTTTTTGTCTGACTCAGCTACACTTAACCGGTACCTGTCTGAAAGGAATTATTATATGGGCTATTTGCATTCTAGGGTTGGAATTCATCCATTCTAACCCTTGATTCTTAGTCGGACAAAAAGCTGCTTCTGGTTGGATTTTTCGTAAGCGTGCAGCGAGAACCGTATTGACGGGGATGTGTTATTCAGTTGGCAGTGCTACGCGCCAGGGGAGTAGTTCGCTGACCCGGTTTATCGGCCAGTCAGCAATGACGTCAAGGACATAACGGAGGTAGCTTTCTGGCTCCACTCCGTTCAGTTTGCATGTCCCGATCAGGCTGTACAGCAGCGCTCCCCGCTCTCCTCCATGATCCGAACCGAAGAACAGGTAGTTTTTGCGGCCCAGGCTGACCATCCGTAGCGCATTCTCAGCTATGTTGTTATCTGCCTCGGCCCAGCCGTCGTCAGTATAGTAAGCCAGCGCCGGCCACTGGTTCAGTACGTACGTGAACGCTTTCGCCAGTTCTGAGTGTCGCGACAGCGTTTTCACCTTTTCACGCAGCCAGCTTTCCAGGGATTTCAGCCGCGGTTTAGCTTTTTGCTGACGTTCTGCAAGGCGTCGCTTCGCCGGCATCCCCCTTATTTCCGCCTCGATGGCATATAACTCACCGATCCGTTTCAGGGCTTCCTCCGTCAGCGCTGACGGGGTGCGAACGTGCACATCGTGGATCTTGCGGCGGGCATGAGCCCAGCAGGCAGCTTCCGTTATCTGTCCATTGCGGTACAGTTCGTTGAACCCGGCGTACGCATCCGCCTGCAGAACACCGCTGAAGCCAGCGAGATGGCTCTGCGGGTGGATACCTTTTCTGTCCGGGCTGTAAGCGAACCACACTGCCGGCGCCAGCTCTGACCCGGCGTTACGGTCGTCACGAACGTACGTCCACAACCGCCCGGTCTTCGTTTTCTTATTACCTGGCAACAGCACCGGGACAGGCGTGTCATCAGCATGGAGCTTACCGTCAGTCAGCACATAGTCCTGAAGCGCCCCTTCCAGCGGTGACAGTAGCCGGCAACACGCATCCACCCAGCCCGACAGCAGTGAGCGGCTCAGCTCCACACCCTGGCGGCCGTATATTTCAGACTGGCGGTACAGCGGGGTGTGCTCTGCATACTTTGAACTCAGCACGCGGGCCAGCAGCCCCGGTCCTGCGATACCCCGCTCGATGGGCCGTGAAGGCGCGGGGGCCTGCACGATGGCATCGCACTGAGTACAGGCATGCTTTTCACGTACTGTCCGGATAACCCGGAAAGCGCTGCGCATCAGCTCCAGCTGTTCGGCGGCATCTTCACCCAGGTAACTCAGCGCACCACCACATTCCGGGCAGCATGACGCTGCCGGCAGCAGCCGTTTTTCGTCACGGGGAAGTGATTCAGGGAACGGTTTGCGGGTACGGGTCTGCCGCAGCGGGCGCTGCACGGGC
>NZ_GL882763.1:0-1812 GCF_000195655.1 Klebsiella sp. MS 92-3 | reverse complement strand
GCCGCCCCCCCCCCCCCCCCCGCGCGGGGGTAAGGGTATCGCTTTCTTTCTGCAACTGCTTAAGGTCGGCTTCCATCTGCGCGATACGGCGGGAGACTTTTTCGGAGCGGCTGCCGAAGTTCATCCGGCGCAGCTTATCCAGTTGCGCCTGCAGGTGATCTATTTCGCGTTCACGCTCGTTCAGCTTTTCCAGAAGGGCACGGTTCAGCGCCTCCTGTTCGGCAAGGAGACGTTTCAGTTCATCGATATCGTCAGGAAGTAAGCTGTTCATACCGGGTATATTACCAGGCTCATTCAGCGTCGACCAGGATAAAGAGGCCTACAACATAGTCAGTGACGTAAGCAGTCTTTTAGGCTGCCGCCAGTCGATACCTTCAAGGAGCATCGCCAGCTGTGCCGGTGTGAGGAACACTTTGCCATCCCGGGCTGACGGCCAGGCGAAGCGGCCGCGCTCCAGCCGTTTGGTCAGCAGACACAGTCCATCGCCGGTAGACCAGAGGAGCTTTACCTGACTGCCATTACGCCCACGGAAGATAAAAACGTGACCTGACATCGGATCGTCTTTCAGCGTCGTCTGCACCTTTGCCGCCAGGCCGTTGAAGCCGTTTCTCATATCGGTGATGCCAGCGACCAGCCAGATCTTTGTCCCTGATGGTAATGGGATCAACGTTTGAGCTCCCGTATCAGCAGGTTCAGGATATTTTCGCTGATGGCACCATTCAGACGGAGTGATCCGTGCCGGAACGTCACTTCACAGCTGATATTGAGTGATTCAGGTGCCGCAGCAGCTACAGGTTGTGACCGGGGGGAGGTTGCAGGGACAACATCTTCGGTATCAAGTGTTATCGGGAGCAGCTCAGGCACGTTGTTTTCTGTTGTTGAAGGAGGACGTAGTTTTCCTTCGCGCCAGTACTGGCGCCACTTGAACAGCAAATTATCGTTGATCCCATGCTCACGAGCGAGTTGCGCTACGGAGATCTCTGGTCGATGCGAGAGTTCAACCATTTTGATTTTGAACTCAACGGGATAATTAGGGCTTTTTTTACGCACTGCGGTTAATGATTTCATGGATAGCGTCCACCATATTTGGTGTCCACTATCCTCTCAGGAATATCAGGATCTGCCAGACGGTGCTGAGACGACGCTTACGATTTTTCTGTTTTTCACCACCCTGCGAAAATCTAACATTGGTTGGATTCTCAGACGCGCCCTCTCTCGCGTTAATCCAACTCTCCACCTTCTGCCTGCTTCAACAATGTCGGAATGTGCGGTCCATACTCGACCTTGCCTCGTCCTGCTCGAATACCACTGCCAACCTTGCGGGCTTCTTTGGAGTACAACGTCTTTGCACGGATGATCTCATAGCTATAACCCCGACCTAACCGGTTGGACATCTTGATCAAACCGTTGAGCCCTTCGGTATAGCCATTGGTGAGTGAGAACGGCGCATCCCAGTAGGCAAAGATGTCGTCGTAATGGTTGTGTACCGTTTTTACCAGTTTTTTGAAAGGCTCCATGCCATAAGGCGGCAGGCTGTTCTTCCAAGCCTCAAAGGCGTTCTGAGCACTCTGCTTGTCGGGTTCGTCGTAGATGCAGAAGAAGGCTTCCTTGAAGTCATAGGCCATGGCAAGTGCTGGGATCGCCTGCTTTACAACCTCCAGCGCCTTTTGCTCTGCGGGCGTCAGGTTGCCGGGTCGCTTCAGGGTAAGCCAGCGAATGGACTTTTTGACGTAAATGCGATCTTCTTTGCTTAACTGTGCCTGGGTAATGACCCCAACTTACTGATAGTGTTTTATGTTCAGATAATGCCCG
>NZ_GL882762.1:0-625 GCF_000195655.1 Klebsiella sp. MS 92-3 | reverse complement strand
GTCATCGAGCCGTTTTATCCCAAGGCGGGCAATGGCCGACGGCCCTATCCGCTGGAGACCATGCTGCGTATTCACTGCATGCAGCATTGGTACAACCTGAGCGACGGTGCCATGGAAGATGCCCTGTACGAAATCGCCTCCATGCGCCTGTTTGCCCGATTATCCCTGGATAGCGCCCTGCCGGATCGCACCACCATCATGAATTTCCGCCACCTGCTCGAGCAGCATCAACTGGCCCGTCAATTGTTCAAGACCATCAATCGCTGGCTGGCCGAAGCAGGCGTCATGATGACCCAAGGCACTTTGGTGGATGCCACCATCATTGAGGCACCCAGCTCTACCAAGAACAAAGAGCAGCAACGCGATCCGGAGATGCATCAGACCAAGAAAGGCAATCAGTGGCACTTTGGCATGAAGGCCCACATTGGTGTCGATGCCAAGAGTGGCCTGACCCACAGCCTGGTCACCACCGCGGCCAACGAGCATGACCTCAATCAGCTGGGTAATCTGCTTCATGGAGAGGAGCAATTTGTCTCAGCCGATGCCGGCTACCAAGGAGCGCCACAGCGCGAGGAGCTGGCCGAGGTGGATGTGGACTGGCTGATCGCCGAGCGTCCCGGCAAGG
>NZ_GL882761.1:11015-13287 GCF_000195655.1 Klebsiella sp. MS 92-3 | reverse complement strand
GGGGGGGGTGGGGTTGCCGCCGTTGGCAAAATGATAGGAAAGACCAAACCCGCCACCGGGGGTGCCGATCTGTCCCAGCATGGCGGCCAGAGTGACCAGCATCCAGTGTTTCTGCTCGCCATACTGCTGACGCTGCATGCCCCAGCCGGCCATCAGCATAGTGGTATTTTCGTGGAAAATTTGCGCCAGTTCGCGGATTTTATCTGCTTTAACGCCGCAGAGCGCTGCTGCCCACTCAGCGGTTTTCGCTACGCCGTCGCTTTCGCCGGTCAGATAGCGGGCAAAAATATCGTAGCCGCTGGTGCAGCGGGTAAGAAACGCATCATCCTGCCAGTCATTTTCCACCAGCGTATGGGCGATCCCCAGCATCAGCGCGACGTCGGTGCCCATATGCGGCGCGATCCACTCCATCGAATCGCCAAAGAAATCGACGGTTTCCGATCGCATCGGATCGATGCAGATCAGCCGCTTACCGCTCTGGCGCAGCCGATCAAACCACGGGATCCCTTGCTCGTCGGAGGCATTCCAGGCGATTTTCAGCGTGTTCAGCGGGTTGGCGCTCCACAGTACCACCACTTCGCTGTGCTCGAGCACCAGCGGCCAACTGGTCTGCTGCTGATACACCTCATTGCCGCCAACGACGTAAGGCATGATCGCCTGCGCCGCGCCGGTGGAGTAATCGCCAAGATGGCCGGTATAGCCGCCCGCCAGGCTCATATAGCGCTGCAGCAGCGTCGCCGCCTTATGCAATACGCCGTTAGAGCGCCAGCCGTAGGAGCCGGCAAAAATGGAGGCCGGACCGTAGCTGTCGCGGATCCGCCGATGCTGGGCATCGATCAGATCCAGCGCCTGCTCCCAGCTCACCCGCACGAATTCATCCTGACCGCGGACCCCCTGGGGCTTGTCCGGTGAAGCAAGGAAGCCTTTACGCACCATTGGATAGCGCACGCGGGTTTTGCTGTGCACCTGATCGCGCACTGCCGTTTGCAGCGAGTTGGCAAACGGTGTCGCCAGCGCGCCGCGGGAAGAGAGGACGTTTTCCCCGTCCGTTTCCACCAGCATCGGTCCCCAGTGGGCGGCGGTTAAGATGGTTTTGGTTGCAGATGAGGTTGGCAAGGGCGGCTCCTGGTCAGCGAATGCAGGTGTCATGACGGCGTGATGGGCAACCGTTCAATGTTATTTACAAAAAGAGATGGTATCCGGGGAATTTTCTCCGTAATCGCGCGTCATAATCAACCGTCACGTTCGCTGTGACAAAGAATAAAAAGGATTAAGGATATTAAATGAAAAAACGCGTACTTATGATTGCGGCGCTGGTCAGCGGCACTCTGGCCATTTCTGGCTGCACCACCAACCCCTATACCGGTGAACGTGAAGCAGGCAAATCCGGTATTGGCGCAGGTATTGGCTCCTTAGTGGGCGCTGGCGTCGGCGCGCTCTCCTCTTCCAAACATGACCGCGGCAAAGGCGCGCTGATTGGCGCAGCGGCCGGCGCGGCGCTCGGCGGCGGCATTGGTTACTACATGGACGTGCAGGAAGCGAAGCTGCGCGACAAAATGCAGGGAACCGGGGTCAGCGTGACGCGAAATGGCGACAATATCGTGCTGAACATGCCGAATAACGTCACCTTCGACAGCAATAGCGCCAACCTGAAGCCGGCCGGCGCCAACACCCTGACCGGCGTGGCCATGGTGCTGAAAGAGTATGAGAAAACCGCTGTTAACGTGGTCGGCTACACCGACAGCACCGGCAGCAAGGATCTGAATATGCGTCTGTCGCAACAGCGTGCGGACAGCGTCGCCAGCGCGCTCATCACCCAGGGCGTGGCGGCCAATCGCATTCGCACCACCGGCATGGGCCCGGCAAACCCGATCGCCAGCAACAGCACGGCGGAAGGCAAAGCGCAGAACCGTCGCGTGGAAATCACCCTCAGCCCGCTGCAGTAAGCGCATCTTCATATCGCCCGGCAGCCGTTCTGCCGGGCAAAATGCTTGATATCGCTATTTTTCGCGCTAAGGTGTTGGCAGATTTTCAGCAAAGGAAGCCACCATGGCGAAAGCGGCGCGTGCAACTATCAGCGATGTGGCGAAAGCCGCAAAGACCGGCAAAACCAGCATTTCACGTTATCTTAACGGCGAGAAGCATCTGCTTTCCGACGACCTGTTATCACGTATTGAAAAAGCCATTGCCGAACTCGACTACCGCCCCAGCCTGATGGCCCGCGGCCTCAAGCACGGCCGAACCCGCCTCATCGGCCTGATTATCGCCGATA
>NZ_GL882761.1:3300-11005 GCF_000195655.1 Klebsiella sp. MS 92-3 | reverse complement strand
CCCCCCCCCCCCCCCCCCCCCCGCCGGGGGCCCCGCGCCCAAAAGCGCGGCCGACCCCGCCTCATCGGCCTGATTATCGCCGATATCACCAATCCCTACTCGGTCAACGTCATGAGCGGCATTGAAGCAGCCTGCCGGGAAAAGGGCTTCACCCTGCTGGTGTGTAATACCAATAACGAGCTCGATCAGGAGCTGCACTACCTGGACCTGCTGCGCAGCTACCAGGTGGAAGGCATCGTGGTCAACGCAGTCGGTATGCGGGAGGATGGCCTGAACCGCCTGCAGCAGTCGGCCCTGCCGATGGTGCTGATTGACCGTAAAATCCCCGACTTCGCCTGCGATGTGGTCGGGCTTGATAACGCCCAGGCCGCCACCACCGCCACCGAACATCTGGTGGAAAAAGGATTCGAGGCCATCCTGTTTCTCAGCGAACCGCTGGGCTCGGTGAATACCCGTCGCGAGCGCCTGAGCGCCTTTCGCGCCACGCTTGCCCGCCACCACGGCGTGGTGGCCGAAAACGCCGAGGTGCAGCTTAACGACGGCGCGATGCTGGACAACGTCCTGCGTCAGTTCCATGCCCGCCACCGCGGGATGCGCAAAGCGGTCATCTCCGCCAACGGCGCGCTGACGCTGCAGGTAGCCCGCGCCCTGAAGCGCGTCGGCCTGATCTGGGGGAGCGATATCGGCCTGCTGGGCTTCGACGAACTGGAGTGGGCGGAGCTGGCCGGCGTCGGTATTACCACCCTCAAACAGCCGACGTGGCAGATCGGCTACGCGGCGGTCGAACAGGTTATTCGGCGCATTGCCGGCACTAACGACCCCATCCGCGAACGGGTATTTTCCGGCGAGCTTATCGTCCGCGGATCAACCTCCCGTTAACGATCCTTCGTGATGCCGATCATAAATTAAACATCTCGCCCTTTCTTATGGAACCGATACCATCTAGCGTATTAAGGAGATTAAGCAACAAACGCCGGGAGTAAGAGCGCGATGGCCAGAAAAATTATTGTCGTTACCGCTGCGTATGGTAATGACCATGTTAAATCCTTAGGCGGGCAGGCCGCCGTCCTGCCGTTTATCGCCAACGCCGGCGCGGACGGCGTCGAAATCCGCCGCGAGCTGTGCAGCGCGGAAGAGCTCAACGCTCTGCCCTCGCTGGCGGCCACCATTGAGCGCCACGGCCTGCTGGCCTGCTACTCCGCGCCGCAGGCGCTGTTCACCGACAACGGCGAGCTTAACCCGGATCTCCCGACGCTGCTCGCGGAAGCGCAAACTCTGAACGCTCTGTGGCTGAAGCTCTCCCTTGGCCATTTCCTCCACAATCAGCAGTTGGATGAGCTGCGCGATATCCTCCGCGACAGCGGCATGGCGTTGGTGGTAGAGAATGACCAGACCGACTGCGGCCAGCTGGCGCCGATGCAGCGCTTCAAAGCCGCCTGCCGGGTCCATCAGCTGCCGATCACCTTAACGTTTGATATGGGCAACTGGCTGTGGGTTGGCGATTCGCCGGAAGAGGCGGCACGTCATCTTGCGCCGGCGGTCAGCTATATTCATGTTAAAGCGGCGGAGCCTCATCATGAGAAATTCCGCGCTGTACCGCCGGATCAGGCCGCCGAACGCTGGCTGGCCCTGCTCGATAATCTTCCCGCCGACGCGCCGCGTGGAATCGAGTTTCCGCTGACTGGCCATGACCTGACGGCCGTGACCCGCCGCTACGTCAACCTGTTACGCGAGGATTAAGTCGTGGAAAATTTAGATGTCATCACCATCGGCGAAGCTATGGCCATGTTTGTCGCCACCGAAACCGGAGATCTGGCCGAGGTGGAGCATTTCATGAAACGTGTCGCCGGCGCCGAGCTGAACGTCGCCACCGGCCTGGCGCGCCTGGGCCTGAAAGTCGGCTGGGTGAGCCGCGTCGGCAACGACAGCTTTGGCCGCTTCGTACTGCAATCGCTGGCGAAAGAGGGGATCGATAGCCACGCTGTGGCCATCGACAACCGCTTCGCTACCGGTTTCCAGATGAAATCGAAAGTCGAAAATGGAACCGATCCCATTGTGGAGTATTTCCGCAAAGGATCCGCAGCCAGCCATCTTTCGCCGGACGATTTTCGCGCCGACTACTTCACCAGCGCCCGCCATCTGCACCTGAGCGGCGTCGCGGCGGCCCTTTCTGAGAGCTCTTACGCGTTGCTGGAGCATGCGGCGAAGGTAATGAAAGCCGAAGGAAAAACCCTCTCTTTCGACCCCAATCTGCGCCCGGTGCTGTGGAAAAGCGAAGCCGAGATGGTGGAGAAACTCAACCGTCTCGCCTTCCAGGCTGACTGGGTTTTGCCAGGCTTAAAAGAGGGCGTGATTCTTACCGGCCAGCAGACCCCGGAAGGGATTGCCGATTTCTATCTCTCCCGCGGCGTCAAGGCGGTAGTCATTAAAACCGGCTGCGACGGCGCCTGGTTCAAGAGCGCCAGCGGCGAACAGGGAACGGTCGATGCCATTAAAGTCGATAACGTCGTCGATACCGTCGGCGCCGGCGACGGCTTTGCCGTCGGGGTGATTAGCGCCCTGCTGGAAGGCAAAACCCTGCTTCAGGCGGTGAACCGCGGCAATAAAATCGGTTCGCTGGCGATTCAGGTCCAGGGCGACAGCGAGGGGCTGCCCACTCGCGACGCGCTGGGCGAGTAACTTTTCTACGCAACGATAACAGCCGTCCTGTACCCTACCTGCAGCGCGGCACAGCAGCGTCCGTTTCGACGGACGTATGTCTCCTCATTGACAGAGGCAAGCCTATGAATAGCTCAACAAATGCAACGAAACGCTGGTGGTACATCATGCCTATCGTGTTTATCACGTATAGCCTGGCGTACCTCGACCGCGCCAACTTCAGCTTCGCCTCCGCGGCAGGCATTACCGAAGACCTGGGCATCACCAAGGGGATCTCCTCCCTGCTGGGGGCGCTGTTCTTCCTCGGCTACTTCTTCTTCCAGATCCCCGGCGCTATCTATGCGGAGCGCCGCAGCGTTCGCAAACTGATCTTTATCTGCCTGATCCTGTGGGGCGGTTGCGCCTCCCTGACCGGTATTGTGCATAATATCCCGGCGCTGGCGGCGATCCGCTTTATCCTCGGCGTCGTCGAAGCCGCGGTGATGCCGGCGATGCTTATCTATATCAGCAACTGGTTCACCAAATCAGAGCGCTCTCGCGCCAACACCTTCCTGATCCTCGGTAACCCGGTGACGGTCCTGTGGATGTCGGTAGTCTCCGGCTACCTGATTCAGGCCTTCGGCTGGCGGGAAATGTTCATCATCGAAGGGGTGCCGGCGGTGATCTGGGCCTTCTGCTGGTGGGTGCTGGTGAAAGATAAGCCGTCGCAGGTGTCCTGGCTGGCGGAGAGTGAAAAAGCGGCGCTGCAGGAACAACTGGATCGTGAACAGCAAGGCATCAAAGCGGTGCGTAACTATGGCGAAGCCTTCCGCTCCCGCAACGTGATCCTGCTCTGCGCGCAGTATTTTGCCTGGAGTATCGGCGTATACGGCTTTGTACTGTGGCTGCCGTCGATTATCCGCAGCGGCGGTGAAAATATGGGGATGGTGGAAGTGGGCTGGCTCTCTTCTGTCCCGTACCTGGCGGCCACCATCGCCATGATCGTCGTCTCCTGGGCCTCGGATAAACTGCAAAACCGTAAGTTGTTCGTCTGGCCGCTGCTGCTGATTGGCGGACTGGCCTTCATCGGTTCCTGGGCGGTCGGCGCCAACCACTTCTGGGTCTCCTACACCCTGCTGGTGGTAGCCGGGGCGGCAATGTATGCGCCATACGGCCCCTTCTTCGCCATTATTCCGGAAATGCTGCCGCGCAACGTCGCCGGGGGCGCCATGGCGCTGATCAACAGCATGGGCGCGCTGGGCTCCTTCTGCGGCTCGTGGTTTGTCGGCTACCTGAACGGCGCCACCGGCAGCCCCGCAGCGTCCTATATTTTTATGGGGGTAGCGCTTTTCGCCTCAGTATGGCTGACTTTGATTGTTAAGCCTGCTAATAATCAAAACCTTCCACTTGGCGCACATCACGCCTGAACGACTCATACTACGGAGATTCGCATGAAGCCGTCTGTCATTCTCTATAAAACGCTTCCCGACGACCTGCTACAGCGTCTGGAGGAGCACTTTTCCGTCACTCAGGTGAAAAACCTGCGGCCGGAGACCGTTTCGCAGCACGCTGAGGCCTTCGCCCAGGCTGAAGGCCTGCTGGGCTCCAGCGAAAAGGTTGACGCCGCGCTGCTGGAGAAGATGCCGAAGCTGCGTGCGACCTCCACCGTTTCCGTTGGCTATGACAACTTCGACGTCGAGGCGCTGAACGCCCGCCGGGTGCTGCTGATGCATACCCCGACCGTGCTGACCGAGACCGTCGCCGATACGGTCATGGCGCTGGTGCTGAGTACCGCGCGCCGGGTGGTGGAAGTGGCGGAGCGCGTCAAAGCGGGTGAATGGACGAAGAGCATTGGTCCGGACTGGTTCGGCACGGATGTTCACCATAAAACCTTAGGCATCGTCGGCATGGGCCGCATCGGTATGGCGCTGGCGCAGCGCGCCCACTTCGGGTTCGGCATGCCAATCCTGTATAACGCGCGTCGCCAGCATCCGCAGGCGGAAGAACGCTTCAATGCCCGCTATTGCGATCTCGATACCCTGCTGCAGGAGGCTGACTTTGTCTGCCTGATCCTGCCCCTGAGCGAAGAGACTCACCATCTGTTCGGTCAGGCGCAGTTTGCCAAAATGAAATCTTCCGCCATCTTCATTAACGCCGGGCGTGGCCCGGTAGTGGACGAGCAGGCGCTGATCGCCGCCCTGCAGAACGGTGAGATCCACGCTGCCGGTCTCGATGTGTTCGAACACGAACCGCTGGCCAAGGACTCACCGCTGCTGAGCCTGCCGAACGTCGTCGCGCTGCCGCATATCGGCTCCGCCACCCATGAGACGCGCTACAACATGGCGGCCTGTGCGGTGGACAACCTGATCGACGCCCTGAACGGCAACGTAGAGAAAAACTGCGTCAATCCGCAGGTAAAATAAGCCATAAAAAAACCCGGGTAACGGCGGCAACCGCCCTCCCCGGGTTCTTTTTGCATCCTGTCCATCATCCTGCCCGTTCGCCGCAGCCAACGTCAGCCAGATGAAGCATTAACGGGTGGCGTTCACCGCCGCCGTCCATGCCTGATTAAACGCCTGATGCTGCGCCGCCAGCGGCCCAATCAGCGCATTGTACTGGCTGGCCTGCTGGGAGGTTGGGAACTGAATGCCGTTGGCGACAAAGCTCACCTGCGTCCCCTGCTGAGCGACAAAATCCCCCACCTGAACCAGCTGCTGGGTAAAGATCTGCGCGGCCGGGATCAGCGGCTGCAGCGCGTCGGCTGGCGCCGTCACCACCTTGGCGTAAACCTGATCGAAGACCGGCTTGAGATCGTCAGCCTGCTTCAGCGCGCCATGCGCGGCATCGGCCTGCATTTTCGCATTCTGCAGCTGCTGGCTGAGCACGCCCAGCGCGCCGTTCGCCTGACGCAGCGGCTCACGCTGGGTCATATAATCCTGCGGGACGCGGATCGCATTGACGCTGTCCACCACCGGGCGCAGACCAGCGTCCATCGCCTGGCTCACCTGCTGCGAGTAACCGTAGATCACCGCGTAGTCAGAGACAAAAGGCCCAAACTGTTTTTTCTGATCGGCGGTCAGCGTCGGCAGACGTTCACCGCTACGCATCGCCGTATTCTGCAGGAAGTCGATAAACGCTTTGCGCTGATCGCCCTCTTTATCAAAACACCCACTCAGGCTAACCACCATCAATAAGGCCGCCATAGCCGCAAACCAGCGAGAGCAGGACTTTCCTGTCGCCATTTTTTTACTCCTTTCAGCCAAAAAAAGCGCACAACGGCACACACGTGCCAGACGCTGACAAGGATAGTCCAGCTCGGCCTCGCAGGATACCCTTTCCTGCTAATCTTACGCGGGAAAAACACCATTTTGCACGCCATCGTCGCGCTGTAGAACGTCTGTTATGCGCATCACAAATATGGTCTTAAGATCAGGTGGATCAGAACTTCATAAGCCATTGATATTAATATAAATAAAAAGCAACAACCCGGCACTGCGCCTTAAAGCGGACGATAATCGCACGCTTTGGCACGCGTCTGGATTGCCTGCCTCGCACTTCAATGATTTGATGAATGAGCGATTAACGGCGATATGTTCGATTATCGCACAAATCAAACTCAACGACGCGAAGGCGACGATAATAATAAACCTCTGTCCCTCGCTCAGTCTGCCAGGAAAGCCGTATGACTAAGACAACCATCGACATTCAGGCCTTTATCAACGAGCACCCCTTCACCCGCTACCAGTGGATGATTCTTGCGCTCTGCTTTATCACCGTCGCGATGGACGGGTTCGATACCGCAATTATCGGGTTCATCGCCTCCGACCTGGTGCAAGAGTGGGGCGTGGAAAAATCGGCCCTCGGCCCGGTGATGAGCGCCGCGCTGGTGGGCCTGGCGGTCGGCGCCTTAACCGCAGGGCCGCTGGCTGACCGCATCGGCCGCAAAAAAGTGCTGATCATGTCGATCGTGGTGTTCGGCGGATTCAGCCTGCTCACCGCCTTCGCCACCAGCCTTAATCAGCTGACGCTGCTGCGCTTCCTGACCGGTCTGGGCCTTGGCGCGGCGATGCCGAATGCCGCGACGCTAATGAGTGAATATGCGCCGGAGCGCCGTCGGGCGCTGCTGGTGAACCTGATGTTTGTCGGCTTTCCGATGGGATCTTCGCTGGGCGGCTTTTTATCCGCCTGGATGATCCCGCACTATGGCTGGCAGAGCGTGCTGGTGCTGGGCGGCGTGATGCCCCTCCTGCTGGCGGTGGCATTAATATTCCTGCTGCCAGAGTCCGTCCGCTATCTGGTGGTGAAGCAGCACCCGGCGCAGCGCATTGCTGCTATCCTGCGCCGTATCGCGCCGCTGCCGAAGGCAGTGGAATTTGTACTACGCGAAGCAGGCCAGGTGAAAGAGAAATCCGCGATCGGCGTCATTTTCTCCCCTCGCTACGCGGTGGGTACCGTGATGCTGTGCCTGACCTACTTTATGGGCCTGCTGATTTTCTATCTGCTGACCAGCTGGCTGCCGCTGCTCATCCGTGAAACCGGCGCCTCGATGAGTCAGGCCTCAATTATCACCGCCCTGTTCCCGCTCGGCGGCGGGATTGGCGTGCTGATCCTCGGCGCCCTGATGGACAAGATTAACCCCAATAAAGTGGTGGCCGTCGGCTGGCTGCTGACCGGCGTTTTTGTCTGCCTGGTGGGCTTCTCCACCAGCAGCCTGGCGCTAATGGGAGTGATGGTCTTTATCGCCGGCAGCATTATGAACGGCGCGCAGTCGTCGATGCCGGCGCTGGCGGCTGGCTTCTATCCGACGCAGGGGCGCGCCACCGGCGTCGCCTGGATGCTGGGTATCGGCCGCTTCGGCGGCATCCTCGGCGCGTTCAGCGGCGCCTTCCTGATGCAGGCTCAGCTCTCCTTTGAGACCATTTTCACCCTGCTGGCCATCCCGGCGTTCCTGTCAGCCATTGCGCTGCTGATCAAGTACCGGGTCAGTAAATCCGTGCCGGCGACGACAGATGAGGCGAGAAGCCTGCAGAAAGCCTAACCCTATAAGCCGGCGCCCCGCGCCCGCCTT
>NZ_GL882761.1:0-3192 GCF_000195655.1 Klebsiella sp. MS 92-3 | reverse complement strand
GGCTTTGCCGCTTTTTTCTTATCCGTTTACAAAAATTTTCGAAGCCACCTCATCGCGTTAATAATCATTCTTTTAGGCTACGCTGCCGTTTGGCTGTCGGGGCAGATTCGATAGCCTGTTGGCAAATAATCACCGACGTTACCATCCCTTGCGCCATTTTCTGACTATTCTTAATGAGCTATAGAAAAATCTTTTCCGCTGTGTGATAAAAGGAGTTCTCAATGGAATATAAAGATCCCGTGTTTGAACTGCTGAGCAGCCTGGAACACATCGTTTTTAAGGATGATAATCAGAAACTTACCTCAAACCGTAAGTCCACTGTATTTAGTGAATTTGAACAGCTGCGTAAAGGCACTGGACTTAAGATTGACGACTTTGCCAACGTCATGGGCGTGAGCGTCGCCATGGTAAGAGAGTGGGAGTCGAGACGGGTCAGACCGTCTCCCACTGAGCTGAAATTGATGCGCCTGATTCAGGCCAATCCACAGCTTTCACGACAATTACTCGATTAATCTCGCGCGCAGCGGCAAAGGCCAGTAAGGGAGCTTTTGCCGCTGCACCGTAAAAAAAGTTTGCTATCAGGTGCTGAACGTGCGTTAATGCTCGCAGGTTTGATGTACAGACCACAGAGCAGTCGAATAGAGCAGTCCTTCTAAGGTTATCCAAAGATACCCCCGTAGTGAACTTTCCCTTTATCGCTTTAAATCTGTAGTCCAGACCCCTACGCCGCAAGGCTCACTTATTTTTTTAAAGGTAATTCACTATGTCCGGTAAAATGACTGGTATCGTAAAATGGTTCAACGCTGACAAAGGCTTCGGCTTCATCACTCCTGACGATGGCTCTAAAGACGTGTTCGTACACTTCTCTGCTATCCAGAACGATGGCTACAAATCCCTGGACGAAGGTCAGAAAGTATCCTTCACCATCGAAAGCGGCGCTAAAGGCCCGGCAGCTGGCAACGTAACTTCTCTGTAAGTTCAAGCCGCTAAGAATCGAGAATCCCTGCCTGATGGCGGGGATTTTTTTTATCTGTCGCCAGTAGCCGCCAGCATAAGATGGCGGCTACCGGGCATTCAAAGCAGGGAAAAGTGCCAGCTCGTCTCCCGCCACGCCAGACTATGGGTCAGCTTCAGACCTTGTAAAAACGCCTCATCATGCGACACCACCAGCATCGCGCCGGGAAACGCCGCCAGCGCGCTTTCAATAGCCTGCGTCGATGCTAAATCGAGATGGTTGGTCGGCTCATCCAACAAAAGCAGCTGGGCAGGCTCGCGTCGCCAGAGCACGCACGCCAGCGCCGCTTTA
Organism: Klebsiella sp. MS 92-3; assembly: GCF_000195655.1. Lineage (NCBI taxonomy): Bacteria > Pseudomonadati > Pseudomonadota > Gammaproteobacteria > Enterobacterales > Enterobacteriaceae > Klebsiella > Klebsiella sp. MS 92-3. Next base: position 1,886 of record NZ_GL882761.1, on the reverse strand, counting down.
AGGCGCTCGCCGCCGCTGAGCGCCGACAGCGGCAGAGTGACCTTATCCGCGCCCAGCTGGAGCTGCGCCAGGCGGGTGCGCAGGAGGCCCTCATCCAGTGGGGTATCTTCCAGGCTCAGGTGCGCCATTACCGACAGGGATAAATCCAGCTGCGTCAGATGTTGATCGAGGTAAGCGGCGCTCACCGAAAGCCGGACATCGCCTGACGCGGCCTGCTCCAGCCCCAACAGCGTTTTCAGCAAAGTGGTTTTGCCACAGCCGTTTGGCCCCTTTAGCGCGATGCGCATCGGGCCATCGATACGCCAGTTCAGCGGCGCAGCCGGCGCATGGTCGAGCTGTAATGACTCCACCACCAGCACCTGCTTGCCGGCGGCCACTTCGCTACCCGGCAGGGTAAACATCACTGGGGTCTCTTCCTCAACCCGCTCCCGCGCCTGCTGCACGGCGGCATTCAGACTGCTGTTCTGTTCACGATGCTGACGGCGCAGCGTTCCCGGGCGCTCTTTTGCCGCGCCTTTGTACTTCACGCGTTCGAAGGAGGCGATATTTAGCGTATCAACGGTACGCAGCGTCTGAGCCGAGCGCCGCTGGGCGGCGTCATGCTCCTTATGCATTCGCGCGCGGGTGCGCCGTCGGTCGGTCACGGCATGCTCCAGCGCCGCGCGCGCGGCCTGCTGCTCCGCCATACGCTGGCGCTGATATTCAGCATAGTTGCCGCCGTAGCTGCGCAGCGCCGTCGGCGTCAGCTCAATAATCCTCGGCATCCGCGTCAGCAGCTCGCGGTCGTGGCTGGCGATCAGAGCCCCGCCCTGCCAGCTTTCCAGTTGGTGATAGAGCCACTCCCGCCCCTGGCGGTCCAGATGGTTGGTAGGCTCATCCAGCAGCAGATAATCGGCGCCCGAGACGAAGGCGCCGCACAGCAGAGCCTTCATCCGCTCGCCGCCGCTGAGTGAAAACGCGGGGCGATCGGCAGAGAACGGCGGGAGATCGGCTTCACGGAACGCTAAACTCAGGCGATCGGTGAGATCCCAGTGGCCATCCAATAGCTCGAAATCGTCGGCCAGTCCATTACCCTGTTCAAGGCGGAACAAGGCGTCAAATATCGGCGCATAGCCGAGCAGCGCGGCGAGGGTGGTCTCCGGCGTGAGCGTCGGCTGCTGCGCTACCCAGGCAACGGCGGCGGCACGCTCAATATGGCCGCCGGCAGGAGAATCAAGGCCCGCCAGCAGACGCAGCAGACGCGTCTTGCCGACGCCGTTCCGGCCGACCAGGCCGCAAAGGGACGGTTCCAGCGAGACGCTGAGCGGACCAAACAGGGTCTGTCCCGTCGCAAACTGACAGGTGACCTGATGTAAAACAAAAGCGGGGATGTGGGCGCAATGAGCCATAAGCACTCCTGAATGAAATCAATACTCCCCTACCCGCAACGTCTGCGAGGTAAGGCGTGAAATTCATCAGTCGTGTTTGTTCATTTGTGGGGCGCGCTCCAGTGAGACGAGGGATTCGTCGGGGCATAGGATAGTCACACTCCGCTATGAATTTCAAGCCCGTTTAATTCAACAACCGTGTAAAAATAAAAAGGCCTCCTGATATCAGGAGGCAAAGGATTTATTTGGTGAACAATGAAAGGGTGCATTGAGAATGCCTGACACCGCAAGCATGGTGGGGATAGATCCCCACCAGATGCTCTTACTGTTTAATATCACAGGCTAAGAATGCCACCAGCTCAATATTTCCCTGCCTGATCTGTAATTCACATAGCGAATCACGAACCATCCAGGTCAATAATAAAATAGTGAAGCAAATCACTACTAAGCCAAACAACAGATACTTTTGCGGCATTCCTCGCCTCCCGTGTGTGTAAGTTCACACAGATATTGCAATTG
>NZ_GL882760.1:8626-12653 GCF_000195655.1 Klebsiella sp. MS 92-3 | reverse complement strand
CCCCCCCCCCCCCGCCGGGGGGGGGGGGGGCGTGGCCCCCCCCCGCCCGGGCGATTTCTCAAAGTGGCACGAAGAACCTGAACCGCGCCCCGCTTACCGACTCCACCAGTCTGATATCTCCCCCGTGCAGCTCCAGCATTCGTTTTACAATCAGCAACCCTAACCCACCGCGATCCTCCCGCGATGCCTGGGTAGACAACGCCGACGGCCGCTGGAACAGATCGTCGCGCAGCGCGGCATCGACGCCCGCTCCGTTGTCTGCCACTTCGACCTGAAGCTGTTGATTCTCCTGCCAGACCGCCAGACGGATCTCCCCGCCGACGGGAGTATGCCGCATCGCGTTATCGAGCAGGTTGGTCACCACCCTCTCAATCATCGACACATCGGCGTTAATCAGCGGCAGCGGTCCCGGTACATCAATATGCAGGTTCACCTCACGCGTGCGGGCAGTTAATTCAAACTTCTGCGCCACGTCGGAAATCAGCTCCCCCATCGCGAAACGCTCGCGCTGCGGCTTAATGCCTCCATGCTCCAGTCGCGCCAGCTCAAACAGCTGCTGCGAAAGATGGCGCACTTTGTTGCCCTGGCGCAGGGCGATGGTGAGATACTGCCTGCGCTCCTCGGCGGTCAGCCATTCATCCTTCAGGGTCAGCGTTTCCAGATACCCCAGCAGCGAAGTCAGCGGCGTGCGCAAATCGTGAGAGATATTGGCCACAAATTCACGGCGCTGGCGATCGCTGTCGGCCAGCCGATCCCACTGATCGGCAATCTGCCGGGCAAGGTCAATAAAGCGGTTCTCGAGCACCGCCACCTCGTTACCAGGCCGGGGCTCCGGCCTGCGGGCCGCCAGGGTTTTGATGGCGCTGATGCTGTCCTGGCCGCTCGCCGCCACCTGGGCGGTGAGCAGGCGGACCGGCCGGGTGACCCAGAACCATGCCAGCCCCCCTGCCAGCAGGCCAAACAGGGCCACCAGCAGCAGCGTCCACAGAACAATGCTCCACAGCGTTTTTTGCCAGGCGTCGGCCGCCAGCTGATTAAACGTCTCCCCCTGCAAAATGATATACAGGTAGCCGCGCAGTTGGCCGTCGACGCGCAGCGGGGCGGCGCTGAAGACTTTTCGTCCGTCGGGACTGCGCGGATCGTCGCCATACACCGGCGACGCACTGCCGGTGAGAAAAGCCTGCACCGGCGCCATGTCGATACGCTGGCGCTGGATATGGCCCGGCGGCGCCGCATCGGCCAGCAGGTCGCCATCCGGCGACAGCAGATAGAGCTCCACGCTGGGATTAAAGGTCATCAGTCGGTCAAACAGCGACTTCAGAGTTTGCCGGTTGACCTCGCCGTGGGCGTCCAGCAACGGCTCGCGGGCGACAATCTGTTGAGCCAGCCCGGACGACAGACGCTGCACCATGGCGTTGCCATACTGCGCGCTGCTGTGTAACTGGACGGCGCATACCGCCACCGCGCATAGCATCAGCAGGGAAACCACCACCAGCGCCAGACGTTGGCTGAGGCTCAGGCGGCGGATCACGGGGCGGCCTCTTGCGTCACCGGGGCGAACTTATAGCCTTTTCCCCAGACGGTAAGAATGATGTCCGGCTCGGCCGGGTCACGTTCGATTTTACTGCGCAGGCGGTTGATATGGGTATTGACGGTATGCTCATAGCCCTCGTGCTGATATCCCCAGACCTGCTCCAGCAGCGCCAGGCGGGAAAACACTTCCCCGGGGTGGCGGGCGAAGTAATACAGCAGGTCGAATTCACGCGGCGTGAGGTCCACCGTCTCGCCGCGCAGCTTCACTTCGCGCGACAGCGGGTCGATGCTCAGGCCATGGCAGGACAGGCGCCCGGCGTCCATCAGCAGATTCTGCCCCATCGCCTCCTGGCGACGAAACAGCGCTTTGACGCGGGCGATAAGCTCCAGCAGTGAAAAGGGCTTCGCCAGATAGTCGTCGGCGCCCATCTCCAGGCCCAGCACGCGGTGCATTTCACTGGTGCGAGCGCTGATGATAATCACCGGCAGGTAGCGGGTCATCTGGCGGATACGCCGGCAGATCTCCAGACCATCGACGCCGGGCAGCATCAAATCGAGGATCACCGCATCCCAGACCTGCGTCTCCAGCCGGGCGAGGGCCTGGCCGCCGTCGGCTTCATGGACGATCTGATAGCCCTCATCCTGAAGATTGAGCCGCAGCAGCGTGGCTATATCCTCGTCATCTTCCACCAGCAGAATGGTTTTGGCCATTAGATTCCCCCCACCAATAACAAAACATGCTGCCTCAAGCTTACCCGATTTCAGCGGCGCAAAGCCTTCACATTTTGTTTAAACTTCGCGGACCAGCAGGGTCAGCACTTCGTAGTGGGCGGTGTGGGGGAACATATCAAACAGCTGGACCCGCTCAACGCGATAGCCGCTAAGACGAGCGATATCGGTCGCCATGGTGCGGGCGTTACAGCTGGAATAGATAATATAGGGCGGCGCCATGCGGCTTAAATAGTCGCATAGTTCAGCGCCAATACCGCGGCGCGGCGGGTTAACCAGCACCAGCTGCGGGGCATCCGCTTCGTGAGTGGCGAACTGCGTGGAGTCCAGCGCCTGAAAATGCAGATTGCTGAGCCCCAGCTGCGCGGCTGACTGTCTGGCGCAGGCGATGGCTTCCGGGGCGATCTCGATACCGGTCAGGCGCATCGTCGGCGTCGCGCAGTGCAGGCCAAATCCCCCAACGCCGCAAAACAGATCCCACATATGCTGGACCGGCAGCGCGCGCACCCAGTCGCGGGCCGTGGCGTACAGCCGGCTGGCTACCGCCGGATTGGTCTGAAAGAAGCTTTGCGGGCGGATCCACAGCGGCACCTCATTAAAGACCTCCCCCAGCGCCTGCTGTTCGGTGAAGAAGATCTCCTGCTCGCCTTCCATGATTGCCATATGCACCGGCTGGATATTCGCCGTAATCACGCTGAGCTGCGGCAGCTGTGCCTGTAGCCACGGCAGCGCGGCGCGCAGCTGAGCCACCTTGGCCTCTGAGCGCAGCACGAAGCGCAGCATCATCTCCCCCTGCTGGCTGGCGGTCAGCAGCAGGTATTTCAGCTCCCCGCGTTTGCGCGCGACGTTGTAAGGTGTTAACCCGGCGCGGGCGATAAAGGGCTTCAGGGCAGCAAAAACCGGGGCAAACTCGGCGGGATAGAGCGGGCAGTCGGTGAGGTCCACCGGAGTGCCATCGCGGTGCAGCATCCCCAGCAGCGGACGCTCAACGCTGCCGCTGACCACCATTTTAGCCTTGTTACGGAAAGTCGCCTCCGGCCCGCTGACCGGCTCGCCCCAGGCTGCGACCGGGATCGCCGCCAGCAGCGTGCGCAGATCGGCCATTTTATCGGCGAGCTGTTGCGGGACCGGCCGCTCCAGCCATTGACAGGAGCGGCAACGGCCGGCGTCGTAGAGTGCGCAATGCATAATTGACCTTCAAAAATCCAGGGGCGGGGATTGTATCACCGTTATTGCAGGCGGAAAAAGCGACGGCAGTTCGCCGGCACGAACAGCAGCGTCAGAACCAGCAGATCCGGCAGTTTTTGCATCACCAGCGAGTGGAAAATTTCTCGTTTTGATTCCCCGGGAATGCTGAACAGCTCCGGATACCCGTAGCCCAGCGATGCCGCCCACAGGTAGCCGGCAGCGATAATCTGCGTCAGCAGATAGATCCAGCGCGCCCAGTTGCGCCCTTTCACCAGCGAGAATGCGCACCAGATTTCGATAAACACCAGCGCCAGGCTGCCGAGGAAGACCAGCGTCAGGTTCCAGGTCTGAACGCTGCGGTGTATGAATTCGTTCAGCCCCTGCAGGCCCAACAGATTAAGGATCATCAGCAGATCCAGGCCACGAATCAAAATAATAGCAAAGGCCGCCACCTGCACCAGCGCAGGGACGTTAAGGCGGGCATGCGATGAGCGAGTTTTCGTAAACAATCCCAACGTAATGTCTTCCATGAAAACCGGGGCCCCCCCGCGGGGGGGGGCGCGGGGGGGGGGGGGGG
>NZ_GL882760.1:7797-8540 GCF_000195655.1 Klebsiella sp. MS 92-3 | reverse complement strand
ACAGGGTGGCGCCGACCGGAGGCTGCTGTACCGATTTTAGGTGGTTCAGCCTTGTCTTGCACGCTGGATATCGCGCACTCGCTGCTTTTCTGCGCGGGCCATCAAATACCAGGCGATAAAACCAACAATACCGACCACGCCGAGGATGAGCGTCGCCAGGGCGTTGATCTCCGGGTTGACTCCCATGCGCACGCTGGAGAAGACCAGCATCGGCAAGGTCGTGGCCCCGGGACCGGAGACAAAGCTGGCGATCACCAGGTCATCCAGCGACAGCGTGAAGGCCAGCAGCCAGCCGGAGATCACCGCCGGCATAATCATCGGCAGCGTGATGACGAAGAAGACCTTCAGCGGCGCGGCGCCAAGATCCATCGCCGCCTCTTCAATAGAGTGGTCCAGCTCGCGCAGGCGCGAGGAGATCACCACCGCCACGTAGGCGGTACAGAAGGTGACATGCGCCAGCCAGATGGTCAACATGCCGCGGTCCGACGGCCAGCCGATGGCATGTCCCAGCGCCACGAACAGCAGCAGCAGCGAGAGACCGGTGATCACGTCCGGCATGACCAGCGGCGCGGTGATCATAAACGCGAAGCCGTTGGAGCCGCGAAAACGCCCAAAGCGCACCATCACCACCGCGGCGATGGTACCGAGGATCGCCGCCGCCGCCCCCCCCCCCCGGGGGGGGGGGAAGGGGAAAAGGAAGGGAAAGATTCCCCCCCGCGCCGCGCCGATATCGGCATTGGCGC
>NZ_GL882760.1:0-7763 GCF_000195655.1 Klebsiella sp. MS 92-3 | reverse complement strand
GAGGACCGCCGCCGCCGTCGCCGCGCAGGCGGCGATGGTCAGGCTCAATCCTACCGCGCTCATCATCGCATCATCGTGGAACAGTTCGCTATACCAGCGCGTCGACCATCCGGCCCAGACCGTTACCAGCTTCGAGCTGTTGAACGAGTAGATCACCAGCATCAGCATCGGGGCGTAGAGGAAGGTGAATCCGAGCACGAGGATCAGAATGCGCCACGGCGAGCGTACTACCGGCAAGTCGTTCATCCCTGCTCTCCCATCTGTTTTTGCTGGTGCTTGTGGAACCACATGATCGGCACGATCAGCAACAGCAGCATGACAATCGCCACCGCCGAGGCGACCGGCCAGTCGCGGTTGTTAAAGAACTCCTGCCACAGCACGCGGCCAATCATGATGCTGTCCGGCCCGCCCAGCAGTTCCGGGATCACGAACTCGCCGACCGCCGGGATAAACACCAGCATGGAGCCGGCGATAATGCCGCCTTTGGTGAGCGGGACGATCACCTGGAAGAAGGTCTTCAGCGGCCGGGCGCCGAGATCCAGCGAGGCCTCCACCAGCGAATAGTCGATGCGGGTCAGCGCGGTGTAGATAGGCAGCACCATAAACGGCAGATAGGCATACACGATACCGATGTACACCGCCAGGTTGGTGTGCAGGATCTCCAGCGGCTGATCGATAACCCCTAACCACAGCAGGAAGTTATTCAACACCCCGTTGCTCTTCAGCAGCTCCATCCAGGCATAGACGCGGATCAAAAACGAGGTCCACGACGGGAGGATCACCAACAGCAGCAGAATATTACGCGTCGACGGCTTGCTGTGCGCCACCGCCCAGGCCAGCGGATAGCCCAGCAGCAGGCAGCAGATCGTCGAGATACCCGCCACCTGCAGCGACTGGAGATAAGCTTCAAAATAGAGCGGATCGTCAGTCAACTGTAGGAAGTTGGCAAAGTTAAGCGTCAGCGTCAGCTGGCCGTCCGCCCACTCCATCAGCTCGGTGTAGGGAGGGATCGCCCGCGCCATCTCGGCAAGACTTATCTTGAACACGATCAGGAACGGTAGCAAAAACAACAGGATCAGCCACAGATAGGGCAGCGCAATCACCAGCTTGCGGCCATGCGCCATCTGCAGGCGCGCCGCCCACAGCGCGAAGCCGCCCGGTTTTTTCGCCCCTGACGGGGATTCAACGGTATTCATCGCCCTCTCCTCACACCGTCAGCACAACGCAGCTGTCAGCATCCCAGCATAAACGCACCTCATCGCCCCAGGTGGGCGTCCCTTTCCGATGGCGGTGTTCATTCTGCAGCTGGGCGCTGATCATCTGCCCGCTTTGCAGGCGCACATGATAGATAGAGAGATCCCCCAGATAGGCGATATGAATCACCTCGCCGACGGCAAAATTGTAGCCGTCCGCCGGCGGTTCATCGCACAGCATGATCTTCTCCGGACGCAGCGCCACCCAGACCGGCACGTTGTCCACCACCGAGGCGTCGGGGTCGACCTTCAGCGGATGCATCAGTCCCGGCGAGCTTAGCACCAGACCGTCTTCCAGACGCTCCTTCACCAGCCCTTCAAAGACGTTCACCGAGCCGATAAACTCGGCGCTGTAGCGGGTGGTCGGGTGCTCGTAAATCTCTTCCGGTTCGCCAATCTGCACAAACTTGCCGCGATTCATGATGGCGATACGGCCCGCCATGGTCATCGCCTCTTCCTGATCGTGGGTCACCATCACGCAGGTCACGCCAACGCGCTCAAGAATATCCACCACCTCGAGCTGCATGCGATCGCGCAGCTTTTTATCCAGCGCCCCCATCGGTTCATCAAGCAGCAGCAGCTTGGGCCGTTTCGCCAGGCTGCGCGCCAACGCGACGCGCTGCCGCTGGCCGCCTGAGAGTTGGTGCGGCTTACGTTTGGCAAACTCCTGCATATGTACCAGGGCCAGCATCTCCTGCACCCGGGCGGTGATTTCCGCCTTAGGCAGGCGGTCCTGCTTCAGGCCGAAGGCAATATTCTGCTCAACGGTCATATGGGGAAACAGGGCATAGGACTGGAACATCATATTAATAGGCCGCTGATAGGGCGGCACGCGCGCCAGATCCACGCCGTCGAGCATAATCTGCCCGGCGGTCGGTTGTTCAAAGCCCGCCAGCATGCGCAGCAGCGTCGATTTCCCGCAGCCTGACGCGCCCAGCAGAGCAAAAATTTCGCCTTTGTAGATAGTGAGACTGACGTCGTCGACCGCATGCTGGCCATCAAACGACTTGGTTAAGTTACGGATTTCCAGTAGCGGGGTCAGCGCTTTTGGGGCTTTCGCCTGTGGGCGGGGCATTACGTCGTTCAATCGGGTGCTCTCCGGCAAAAAAACGATCACCATATGGTCCGGTGCCATACTTCGTGCTTAACAGTGCATTTGCACCATCCTGGTGCTTCTGCTCGCCGGGCGCGCTGCTATTTCCCGGCGAGTGCAGATCTGATTTGGCCCGTATTCGACGGGCCGTCAGGAATTATTTGCCGCTCTTCACTTTGGTCCACGCGCGGGTGCGCACGCGGTCAATCTTCGGATCCTGCACCTTCAGCGTGAACAGTTTGGCGAACACATCCGCTGGCGGATAAATCGCCGGGTTGTTACGGATAGTCTCGCTGACCAGCGGCGTGGAAGCCTTGTTGCCGTTGGCGTAGAACACCTGGTCGCTGATTTTGGCGATGACGTCCGGACGCATCAGATAGTTAAGGAACTGATAGGCTTCATCTTTATTCTTCGCGTCGGCCGGCATGGCAAAGACGTCAAAGAACGCCAGCGCGCCTTCCTTCGGAATAAAGTAGGAGACATTGACGCCGTTCTTCGCCTCTTTCGCGCGGTTGGCCGCCTGCCAGACGTCCCCTGCCCAGCCGATCGCCACGCAGATGTCGCCATTGGCAAGGTCGTTAATATATTGCGAAGAGTGGAAGTAGCGAATGTTCGGCCGCAGCTTCAGCAGCAGATCGGTCGCCGGGCCGGTGTAATCATCCGCTTTGCTGCTGTTCGGATCTTTGCCGAGGTAGTTCAGCACGGTGGCGAAAATCTCTTCCGGCGCGTCGAGGAAGGAGACGCCGCAGCTTTTCAGTTTTTCGAGGTTCTCCGGCTTCAGCACCAGATCCCAGCTGTCCACCGGCGCATCTTTGCCGAGAACGGCTTTCACCTTATCCACGTTGTAGCCAATGCCCGTCGTCGCCCACAGGTAAGGCATGGCGTATTTATTCTCCGGGTCATGCTTGGCGACCAGCTTCAGCACTTCGGGGTCAAGGTTCTTCCAGTTGGGCAGCTTACTTTTATCCAGCGGCTGGAACACGCCCGCCGCCAGCTGGCGTTCGAGGAAGCTTGCCGACGGCACCACCAGGTCGAAACCGGTGCTACCCGCCATTAATTTGCCTTCCAGCACTTCGTTGGAATCAAAAACGTCATACACCACTTTAATCCCGGTCTCTTTTTCGAAATTCGCTACCGTGTCCGGCGCGATATAATCAGACCAGTTATAAACATGCAGGGTTTTTTGTTCGGCGGCGAGCGAACCGGCAGAGACGGCCATCAGCGCACCCGTAACCAGACCTGTTAACCATTTTTTACCAAAGGCGGTCATATCTCTTTTCCTTCTCAACGCCCGTTAACTTACGGGCTCAAATATACGCATTTCTACGCATGCAAAAATCATGCATATTTTTTCATTACCTGAGAAAAGGAGAGCGGATCTCTCCCGGAGTGGTTGCTCGCAACTGGAAGCATCGCCAGAATAACTGTAGCCAGAATAAGAGGCTATAGCCCAGGTAAAAAAACGCCTTTTATCAAATTTTTATGCAATAACGGTCTACGTGATAAGCCAAAACGGCCTGAATGGCGGTGAATAATGCTTTAAAGAAAGGTTAAATGCAGAATAAAAGCGGGTAATACGCAGCCGCTGCGGTAGTGGCTGCGCTAATTTTAGGCAGGTTTAGTGAAGAAAATGGTATTGCACGTTTTCCGCCGCAGGCTCTTCTTCTTCGCCTTTGTACAGCAGCTGATTTGCGCCGGCTTCAAGGATTACCATCGAGATCTGCTCTTCGCTTTGGCGGAAGAACCAGGCGAACTGCTCCATGGTCACCCCTGGGCCGATAGACAGCGACTGGCAAACCACCAGCTTGGGCAAATTATCGTCCTGAATGTCGATAAACGCCTTCACGGTTAACGAGCTGGCGTTGATGGCCGAGAGATCCGCCGACAGCGCCAGCAGGGCAGACGGCTTCACCTCCGCCAGGGCGGAAAAGAGCACCACGTTGTCCACCAGGTCAATTTTGGCATCAAAAATACCGTCGAAATTCTGCATATGCGGCAGGTGCAATGCCTGACAGGAATCGCACTCAAAAAAGCTGATGCCGATTTCGTCCAGCCAGCGACGTAGCGTATCCAGACCTGGAACGACCAGTGAATCCATAGTGCCTGTGACCTCTTACAGTGGAAAAACGACGCCATAGCTTACGCAAAAAAAGCGCCGCATACCATGGCCGTCTTGCATCCGGCGGTTAGCCGCCTATTTTCAAACAGAATTCCGGCGTCGCCTGGCGCTCGATCCAGGCGATCATCTTGCCGGCGACATCCACGCCGGTGGTGGTTTCCACCCCTTCCAGCCCCGGCGAGGCATTCACCTCCATCACCAGCGGCCCGCGGGCGGCGCGTAAAATATCGACACCGGCGGCGTCCAGCCCGAGAGTTTGCGTTGCCTTGATGGCAATGGCCCGCTCCTCCTCGCTAATCTGCGCCACCGTGGCCATGCCGCCGCGGTGCAGGTTAGAGCGGAAATCCCCCTCTTTCGCCCGCCGCTCGATCGCCGCCACCACCTCATTGCCGACCACCAGGCAGCGGATATCGCACCCTTTCGCTTCGGCAATGTATTCCTGCACCAGAATATGAGCGTTCAGTCCGCGAAAGGCGTCGATCACGCTCTCCGCCGCCTGGCGGGTCTCCGCCAGCACCACGCCGATCCCCTGGGTGCCCTCCACCAGCTTCACCACCAGCGGCGCGCCGCCCACCATGGCGATCAGATCGCTGGTGTCATCCGGGGAGTGAGCGATGCCGGTCAATGGCAGATCGATGCCCTGGCGCGCCAGCAGCTGCAGCGAGCGCAGCTTATCGCGAGCGCGGGTGATGGCGACCGACTCATTCAGCGGATAGCTTCCCAGGAGCTCAAACTGGCGCAGGGCCGCGGTGCCATAGTAGGTGATCGCCGAGCCAATGCGCGGGATCACCGCATCAAAGTGCGGCAGCTGACGCCCTTTGTAGTGGATCGACGAGGCCACCGGGCTGACGTTCATATAACAGGAAAGCGGATCGAGGATCTCGATCTGATGACCGCGCTGTTGCGCTGCTTCGCGCAGGCGCCGACATGAATAAAGCGTTCCATCCCGGGATAATATGGCAATTTTCATCCTGCACCTCTGCGAAAAGACCCGCTCTGGCGGGCCTCAGCTATCGAACACACTTTCACCTTTCCTGCGGCCGGCGGCGGATATCACCTGGCCGGAGCAGCAGTGTACACGTAATCAGCGCGTTGCCCACCCCTGCTTATGCAGATAGTCAAGAATAAACGGACGACTCTCTTTCACGATAGTGCGCCGGATATGGTCGCTCCAGGTATCGCGGCGGGCGTTGCTGCCGCGCGACAGATAATAGTGCGCCAGCTGTTCGTCATACTCCGCCAGCAGCGCGTTATCCAGCGGCTGATAGCGGTTCTCATGCACCAGCATGGCCGCCGGCATCCGCGGCTTGATATCCGGGTTATCCGCCGGCCAGCCAAGGCAAAGACCGAACAGCGGCAGGACGTGCTGCGGCAGCTCCAGCAGCTCTGTGACGGCCTCTATGCTGTTGCGCAACCCGCCGATATAGACGCCCCCTAGTCCGAGGGACTCGGCGGCGGTCAACGCGTTTTGCGCCAGCAGCGCCGTATCGACAACGCCGATCAGCAGCTGTTCCGCCAGCCCCAGCTGCGCCTGTGGGCAGATCTGCAGGTGGCGATTAAAGTCGGCGCAGAAGACCCAAAACTCCGCTGCCTGGGCGACGTGCTGCTGGCCGCCGGTCAGCGGGACCAAACGTTCACGCAGCGCCGGGTCAGTAATACGGATGATGGAGGTGCACTGTAAAAAACTCGAGGTAGATGCCGCTTGCGCGCTGGCGATAATCTCTGCGCGCTGTTCGTCGCTCACGGGGGCATCGGTGAAGTGGCGGATGGAACGGTGGCTGCGCAGCAGCTCAATGGTCGGCGTCATTACGTTTTTCTCTGTCAGACAAGGATTCAGGCTTTGGAGAGTGCGTTAACTGCGGGGCCACGATCTGCGCCACCCGCCACATAACGACGAGGGCGGCGGGGATCATCAGCACGATCCCGGCAAAGAGCATCACCAGCGCCGCGGTCGGGCTGGCAATGGGCGCAGGCAGCTGGACATACTGGTTAAGGGAGAGCCAGGCGAGGGTTAACAGCCCCATCCCGAGGATCTCAACCAGCAGTATGCTTTTCGGCAATGGGGCAAATTTTCGCATCACGCCTCTCCGGTTGATAAACGCGGCGCGCCAGCCAATTCCACCGCGCCGTCGGGCCAGTATACGGGTTTTGACAGTCCGACATTTATCAAACATAGCCGTAAACCATCGAAGTAAAAGGCAGAACCTTCTTTCCCTCCCCGCCCGTTGCAGGCATCATAAGCGCCATTCGCCATCCGGCTGAGGTTTAAGGAGAGAAGCAATGTTTACCGTTATTTTTGGTCGTCCAGGCTGCCCTTACTGCGTTCGCGCTAAAGAACTGGCAGAAAAACTGACCAACGAGCGTGATGATTTCAACTACCGCTACGTGGATATTCATGCCGAAGGCATCAGCAAAGCTGACCTGGAAAAAACCGTTGGCAAACCGGTTGAAACCGTGCCGCAGATTTTCGTCGACCAGAAACACATCGGCGGCTGCACCGATTTTGAAGCCTGGGCAAAAGAGAATCTCGGCCTGTTTGCCTGAGTCAATTTATTTGCTCGATGAATGACTGCGCCAGGTATCAAGCCAGGCGCAGATAAACAAAAAGCACAATGCCCCAAGCGCGCACCAGAACACGGCGCTCAACACCCACGCCATCTCCTGCCAGAACGTCCGGTGGGTCACGAAGAACAGCCGCATCGTCACCATGCAGACCGGCGCCGCCAGTATCGCGCCGAGCAAAGGACGCAGCACCCGCCGTCCGGGAGAGAGACAGCTCGCCGCCGCCCCTGGCAGCAAAAAGAAGAGCAGGCCCAGCTCCGGGTTGCCGCTGGCGCGAAATGCCCCTTTCATATGTAACAACAACGATAAGCACACCACAATGAACAGAACGAAGCCACAGATAATGCCGGCCCAACTACGCTCAGATTTCACCGTATCCTCCTGATGTTGCCTCTAACTCACGTCCACGTCGCCCAGTCAGATAAAGCATTTCGGCAATCCATGCCAATAACTCCCCTTCCAGCCTAAAAACGATTGTCACTAGCCGCCGCATCCAGGAAGGATTAAACTAGCGGTATATTTTTGCTGGTTATAACAGGGTGCCAGAATAGGTTCGCGACAACGCGAACGCCTGAGCAACCTTAGACCAAATAACCATTTCCTTCAACAACTTACTAGTAAATGAGAAGTTGGCTTTCGTGAATATAAACGTCGCAGATTTGTTAAACGGGAATTACATCCTGTTATTATTCGTTGTACTTGCATTAGGGAAGGTGCGAATAAGCAGGTCATTTCT
>NZ_GL882759.1:6686-10868 GCF_000195655.1 Klebsiella sp. MS 92-3 | reverse complement strand
CCCCCCCTGGAGATGTTCACTTACGCCTGGTGGCCGTTGATGTAATCAATGGCAGCCTGAACGGTGGTGATTTTCTCAGCTTCTTCGTCCGGAATCTCAGTATCAAACTCTTCTTCCAGAGCCATTACCAGCTCAACGGTGTCAAGAGAATCAGCGCCCAGGTCTTCAACGAAGGAAGCATTGTTGGTAACTTCTTCCTGCTTAACGCCCAGCTGCTCGCCGATAATTTTCTTAACGCGTTCTTCGATAGTGCTCATACTCTTAAATTTCCTATCAAAACTCGCTTTCGCGATGGTTTTCGTAGTGTATAAAATGTTGAAAAATTTGCAACTAAATCCCGGCAGGTCTTACCACGATTTTGCGCTATTTTGAGGCCGTTTGCCCTAAGAACGCAAATCTTTTCGCACAAAACCGCACAGAGAACCGTGCGAAGTGCGCGGTTCCTGAACATTTTGCACAAATCTCGGTCAGACCATGTACATTCCGCCGTTGACGTGCAGCGTTTCACCAGTGATGTAACTTGCTTCGTCAGAGGCTAAAAATGCAACCGCGCTGGCGATTTCATTTGGGGTGCCAAGGCGCCCCGCAGGAACTGCCGCCAGCGTACCCGCACGCTGCTCATCGGTCAGCGCACGCGTCATGTCCGTTTCAATAAAGCCCGGAGCAACAACGTTTACAGTAATACCGCGGGACGCAACTTCACGCGCCAGTGATTTACTGAAGCCGATCAGACCCGCTTTCGCCGCGGCGTAGTTGGCCTGACCGGCATTTCCCATGGTACCAACCACAGAACCGATAGTGATAATACGTCCATGACGCTTTTTCATCATAGCGCGCATTACCGCTTTTGACAGACGGAAAACCGATGACAGGTTGGTTTCGATAATATCGTTCCACTCGTCATCTTTCATGCGCATTAACAGATTGTCGCGAGTGATCCCGGCATTATTCACCAGGATATCCACTTCGCCAAACTCTGCGCGCACATTTTCCAGAACAGATTCAATAGATGCCGGGTCGGTCACATTCAACATCAGACCTTTACCATTGGCGCCTAAATAGTCGCTGATCGCCTGCGCGCCGCTTTCGCTGGTCGCAGTACCGATAACTTTCGCGCCACGGGCGACGAGCGTTTCAGCGATAGCACGGCCAATACCGCGGCTTGCACCGGTAACCAGCGCGATTTTTCCTTCAAAACTCATGGTTTTCCTCTTTTATTGCTCAAGCGCCGCAGACATCGCCGCCGGCTCGTTAAGCGCGGAAGCGGTCAGGGTGTCAACAATACGTTTGGTCAGGCCGGTGAGGACTTTACCCGGGCCAACCTCATACAGGTGCGATACGCCCTCGGTAGCCATAAACTCAACGGTTTTGGTCCACTGCACCGGGCTGTACAGCTGGCGCACCAGCGCGTCGCGAATGGCGTCCGGCGCGGTTTCGCACTTCACGTCGACGTTATTCACCACCGGAATCGTCGGCGCGTTGAAGGTGATCTTCTGCAGCTCTACCGCCAGTTTTTCTGCGGCTGGCTTCATCAGCGCGCAGTGGGACGGCACGCTCACCGGCAGCGGCAGCGCGCGTTTGGCACCGGCGGCTTTACAGGCGGCGCCCGCACGTTCAACGGCCTCTTTGTGCCCGGCGATAACCACCTGGCCCGGAGAATTGTAGTTCACCGGAGAGACCACCTGCCCTTCGGCAGACTCTTCACAGGCTTTGGCGATAGCGGCGTCGTCCAGACCGATAATCGCGGACATGGCGCCGGTACCTTCCGGTACGGCTTCCTGCATGAATTTACCACGCAGCTCAACCAGGCGAACGGCATCAGCGAAACCGATAACGCCCGCGCATACCAGCGCGGAGTATTCGCCGAGGCTGTGACCCGCCAGCAGCGCTGGCGCTTTGCCGCCCTGCTGTTGCCAGACGCGGTACAGCGCCACGGAGGCGGCGAGCAGCGCCGGTTGAGTCTGCCAGGTCTTATTCAGTTCTTCTGCCGGGCCCTGTTGCGTCAGCGCCCACAGATCGTAACCCAACGCTGCGGAAGCTTCACCGAAGGTCTCTTCAATGACCGGCCAGGCGGCAGCCATTTCGGCCAGCATGCCTACGGCCTGAGAGCCCTGCCCCGGGAACACAAATGCGAATTGCGTCATGTTTAAATCCTTATACTAAAAACGAACCAGCGCGGAACCCCAGGTGAAACCGCCACCAAAGGCTTCCAGCAAAATCAGCTGACCGCGCTGAATACGGCCATCGCGGACGGCCTCATCCAACGCGCAAGGGACTGACGCCGCGGAGGTGTTGCCATGGCGGTCGAGGGTCACAACGACGTTATCCATCGACATACCCAGTTTCTTCGCCGTCGCGCTGATAATACGCAGGTTAGCCTGATGCGGCACCAGCCAGTCCAGCGCTGAACGTTCAAGATTATTCGCTGCCAGCGTTTCATCAACGATGTGCGCCAGCTCGGTGACCGCCACTTTGAAGACTTCGTTGCCGGCCATCGTCAGATAGATCGGGTTTTCCGGATCGACACGATCGGCGTTCGGCAGGGTCAGCAGTTCGCCATAGCTGCCGTCGGCATGCAGATGCGTCGAGATAATGCCCGGCTCTTCGGAGGCGCCCAGTACAACCGCGCCGGCGCCGTCTCCGAAAATAATAATCGTTCCGCGATCCGCCGGATCGCAGGTGCGCGCCAGCACATCGGCGCCAACAACCAGCGCATAATCTACCGCGCCGTTCTTCACATACTGATCGGCGACGCTTAGCGCATAGGTGAAACCGGCGCAGGCGGCGGCGACATCAAACGCCGGGCAACCCTTAACGCCCAGCATTGACTGGATCTGGCATGCAGAACTCGGAAACGCGTGCGTGCCGGAAGTGGTCGCAACGATAATCAGACCAATTTGCTCCGCGGACACGCCCGCCATCGCCAGCGCCTGCTTTGCGGCTTCAAAGCCCATCGTAGCAACTGTTTCATGCGCTGCGGCAATACGACGCTCACGGATACCTGTGCGGGTGACAATCCACTCGTCAGAGGTTTCTACCATTTTTTCCAGGTCGGCGTTTGTACGCACTTGCTCGGGCAGATAGCTGCCGGTACCAATAATCTTCGTATACATGTACGCTCAGTCACTCTTGGGTGATATACCCGCCTCGTTCAACCGCCGCGGCGTCAATCGTGGCCATTCGTCCCGCTTTGCTGTCGGGCGTTCACGTCACTGTCGCTTTCCGGCAGCTCGAAACCAGCTGGGTATAAAGATTCCAGGCGCGCGGCGATCCGCTGAGGGATCTGCCGCTGCACCGCCTGCACTGCCTGCTCTATCGCGACGCTAAAGGCGCGTTGATTGGCAGCACCATGACTCTTGATCACGGAACCGCGCAATCCTAACAGACAGGCGCCATTATACTGGTCGGGGTTGAGGTGACTGAATCGCCTCGCCAGGCTTTTTTGTAACCAACGTTTTAGTAACAGCAGCCACCACGACCGTTTTTTGCCCTCTCCCTGAGATTTCAGCAGTGAAAGGAACATTCTGACAACACCTTCCATGGTTTTTAATGTGACGTTGCCCGTGAATCCATCACAAACCAGCACATCGGTTTTTCCGGTCAACAGTTCATTGGCTTCAAGATAGCCGATGTAGTTGAGGGAAGGCAGCGTTTTGAGCACTGCGGCAGCATCGCGGATGCTGCCGAGGCCTTTCATCTCTTCTTCGCCGATATTCAACAAAGCGACGCGGGGGTTGGCAATGCCGACCACTTCTTCCGCCAGCACCGCGCCCATTACCGCGAACTGCACCAGCATCGTGCTGTCGCAATCGACGTTGGCGCCGAGATCCAGCACCACGGTTTTGCCCTTCTGCTGGTGCGGTAAAACCGTCACCAGCGCCGGCCGCTCAATACCTTCGATCGGTTTGAGCAGCAGTTTCGCCAGACCCATCAGCGCGCCGGTGTTGCCAGCGCTGACGCAGGCTTGCGCCCGCCCTTCTTTCACAAGCTCCAGCGCCACGCGCATTGAGCTTCCGCGACTGCTGCGGATAGCCTGTGCGGGTCGCGCATCACTGGCAATAACTGACTGCGCAGGAATAATCTGCAGACGCGAACGTTGTTCGAAGTCAGCTTTGGCGAGTAATGGCGTGATGGCGTCGGGATCGCCGACTAAAAGAAGTGTGAGTTGCGAATTAGAGTTCA